>NZ_JAYGHR010000081.1:0-78510 GCF_034932365.1 Limnoraphis robusta BA-68 BA1
GATTCTTCAAACTATTGCAATTAATCTTTTTAGACTTTTAGGCTTTGTGTCAATTACAGAGGGTCAAAGATGGCTTAATAACAGGTGGTCTAGGCTTTGGATTTTGTTAGAATGAAACGGCCCTGCCTTTTTAAGGGGGGATCAAGGGGGGATTGGGGAGGTTGGTGGGGGTGGAGAGGGAAAAGGAAAAAAGTTTTTTATTTGGAAGGAGGAGTAATTAATAGTTTTAGATATTTAGTAATAAAAAAAAGCTCCCCTCGCCTTCCCCCCCCTTTCAAAGGGGGGATCAAGGGGGGATAGAGAGGGGTTGGGGGAGAGGTCAAAATACAATTTGAGTTCGACTTTTAAACGGCCCTGCCAAATCTGGGGGCTTAAATTGATATAATTCAGAAAAAATACCCAATATAATCAGGGAAAAACAAACCATGACAGCCTTTAGAATTGGAATAGCAGGGCCAGTCGGTTCAGGGAAAACCGCCCTTCTGGATGCGTTGTGTAAGTCGATGCGAGATCACTATCAAATTGCTGTTGTTACCAACGATATTTACACCCAAGAAGACGCCCAATTTTTAGTCCGTTCCCAAGCCTTAGAAACAGACAGAATATTAGGCGTAGAAACGGGCGGTTGTCCTCACACGGCTATTCGTGAAGATGCCTCAATAAACCTCGCAGCCATAGAAGATTTAGAGTTAAAATTTGAGAATCTTGATATTGTCTTTCTCGAAAGTGGTGGGGATAATTTAGCCGCAACTTTTAGCCCCGAACTTGTTGATTTAACCCTTTATGTGATCGATGTCGCTGCCGGAGATAAAATCCCCAGAAAAGGCGGCCCTGGTATTACCAAATCGGATTTATTAGTGATTAATAAAATAGACCTCGCCCCGTTTGTTGGGGCAGATTTAAACATTATGGAACGAGATGCTAAAAAAATGCGAGGCGAGAAACCCTTTGTGTTTACAAATTTAAAAACAAAACAAGGTTTAGAAAATGTACAGCAGTTTATTCAAAATAATTTGATTTAATTTTAATTGATATTTTGATAACTCTGTCGGGTTCATCAAATTCGTTAATTTTGTTACACATAACCCTAAAACTTCAGTATTTTCACTGAGAAATTTTTTTTTAAAAGTTCCGTATTTCCACTGTGGCTTTTACAGTTGGCTTCAGGTTAAGCTGAAATCAAATCAACTCAGGCTGAAGAACGCCAAGGACAAACACTCATGTTGAAGCGACTCATTGTAGGGTTAATTAGCGTCACACTTCTATTTCAGAGTTTAGTATTCAGCAGTCCAGTTTATGCGAGTCCAGTCATTACTACTGAAAACTCTCAAGCAGTCTATGAAATTCCCTTCTCAGATACTATACTCTTTTATAAGAAGCTAGATCAAGCCTTGAAGTCACATGAACCAATCGTAATTCAAACTAATTTTAATAGTTATGAAGAGTTTCCAAAAAAGTTGAAAAAGATTGTTAAAATTGATGACCCAAGTGATTCTATGGATACAGTTGCTTCTGCTCCGGGAGGGACAGCAACTACTATCTTAATAAGTAGTGCTGCTGTAGTAGGAGCTGCTACTGGCTTAATTTTACCTCTTATTGGAGTAGCTGGTGCTGCTAGCTTAATTGCATCTGGAGAAATTGATAACCATGCACTAAACTTTATGATCTCCACAGCTACAGGAGCATTAGTGGGAGGTACAATAGGCGCACTTCCCGGCGGTCTTCTTGCTCTCCCGGCTGCTGGGATAGGTGCAGGTACTGGTGCTATGTTCTCATTAGTATCTCAAGCATTCAGCGACTCTACTCGTCAATTTTTTCTAATAGATGGAGTTGATAGAAGAATCCAAATTGTTATTGCGTAAGCAGACTTTGCTTGCTAAACTTCAATAAATTAGAAATAATATTCTAGAGGTAGGTTAAAGCTTTAATCTACCTTATTTATTTTGGGGTTAAAATTTCAAAACTTATCCAACTTCATTTATAATAACGGGGTCGAACCAGAGTTAAATATTCTAATGACCCCTGAAAAATCAACGGGATGGCAAGGAATTCTGCGGTTAAAATACGCCAAAGATAACAATTCAACGAAACTCATAGAAGCCTATAGCCAAGCCCCGCTAAAAATTCAACGTTCATTTTATCCCGAAGGAAAAGAGATTTGTCATAACGTTATTTTACACACAGCCGGAGGAATTGTTGGAGGCGATCGCTTGTTGCAAGACATTCATTTACAACCCAAAACCCAAGCCGTTATTACCACCGCCTCCGCGAGTAAAATTTATCGTAGTAGCGGAAAACAAGCCAAACAAACCGTTAAAATAAAAGTAGATGAAAACGCTTGTTGTGAATATTTACCCCGAGAAACCATTATTTTTAATGGCGCAATTTATCGCCAAGATTTGCAGGTAGAATTAGGACAAAATGCCAGTTGGTTAGGATGGGAAATTACCCGGTTTGGACGCACCGCCAGAGGGGAAAAATATACCCAAGGAGAATGGCGATCTTGTACCGAAATCTGGCAAAATGGAAAGCCATTATGGATAGATCGTCAATGGCTACCTGCGAGTGAAGAAATACTCACCAGTCCTCACGGTTTAGCGGGACAAGCTATTGTTGGAACCTTCGCTTGGGTGGGACATTCGGTTTCTGAAGAAATGTTAAAAGAAATTCGACAATTGTGGAATCACCCCGACACTTTAGGAGAAGTGGGAGTCACCCAACTTTTATCGGGTTTGTTGTGTCGTTATCGCGGAAATACAACCCAAGAGGTGATAAACTGGTTTACAACTGTTTGGCAACTCATCCGCCAAAATCATCAGGGACGAGTCATTACTCAGCCCCGAGTTTGGAAGATTTAACTCAACATAAGGTGTGCAGAAATTATGCAATTAACGCCTCAAGAAAAAGATAAATTATTGATTTTTACGGCCGCATTACTGGCTGAAAGACGCAAAGATAAAGGCTTGAAACTTAACTATCCAGAAGCGGTTGCCTATCTGTCTGCGGCGATTTTAGAAGGGGCGAGAGAAGGGCGAACCGTTGCCGAATTAATGAGTTATGGTAAAACCTTGTTAACCCGTGATGATGTCATGGAGGGTATACCGGAAATGGTGGAAGAAGTGCAAGTCGAAGCCACTTTTCCAGATGGCACCAAGTTAGTGACAATTCATAATCCGATTGTTTAAAATGGTAAGATTATCCCAATATTATCAGATAAACTAATTATGATTCCCGGTGAAATGTTTGTTAAAAAAGGTGAAATTGAATTGAATTCGGGTCGCACAACTCGAAGAATAAAAGTGTCGAATACAGGGGATCGTCCTATTCAAGTCGGTTCTCATTTTCATTTCTACGAGGTGAACACCGCCCTAGAGTTTGAACGAGAACAAACCAAAGGAATGCGATTGAATATTCCCGCCGGAACAGCCGTTCGGTTTGAACCCGGAGACGAACGGGAAATTGAGTTAGTTTCTCTGGCGGGAAGTCGTCAGGTTTACGGCTTGAATGGGAAAATAAACGGTCAACTTTGACGTCAAGTTACAACAAAGTTAGTTTTAAACCTTTGAAATCAAACAACAAGGTGAGGAAAAATTGAGATGAGTTATCGGATGGATCGTCGCGCCTACGCAGAAACTTTTGGCCCAACTGTTGGCGATCGCATTCGCCTCGCCGATACCGAACTAATTATTGAAGTCGAGGAAGATTATACCACCTACGGCGATGAGGTGAAATTTGGGGGCGGAAAAGTCATTCGGGATGGCATGGGACAGTCCCCCATTTCTCGGGAAGAAGGCGCCGTTGATCTGGTGATTACCAATGCTTTAATTATCGATTATTGGGGGATTGTTAAAGCCGATATTGGCATTAAAGACGGCAAAATTTTAAAAATTGGCAAAGCGGGAAATCCTTATATTCAAGACAACGTTAATATTATTATTGGTCCGGCTACCGAAGCCATTGCAGGCGAAGGAATGATCCTCACCGCAGGCGGAATTGATAGCCATATTCACTTTATTTGCCCTCAACAAATCGAAACGGCAATTGCATCAGGAATTACCACCATGATCGGGGGAGGAACTGGCCCCGCTACCGGAACAAACGCCACCACTTGTACACCCGGTTCCTGGAATATTCATCGAATGTTGCAAGCGGCTGATGCTTTCCCGATGAATTTAGGGCTTTTAGGAAAGGGAAATAGCGCCAAACCCGAAGGATTAATTGAACAAATTGTAGCAGGCGCTTTAGGATTAAAATTACACGAAGATTGGGGAACAACGCCCGCAGCCATTGATACTTGTTTAAATGTTGCCGATCAATATGATGTTCAAGTTGCCATTCATACCGATACCTTAAACGAAGCGGGATTTGTAGAAAAAACGATTTCAGCCTTTAAAAATCGAGTCATTCATACTTATCATACTGAAGGCGCTGGCGGTGGACACGCCCCCGATATTATCAAAGTTTGTGGTCAAAAAAATGTCTTACCCTCTTCAACAAACCCCACTCGTCCTTACACTGTTAATACCCTAGAAGAACATCTGGATATGTTGATGGTTTGTCATCATTTAGATCGAAATATTCCCGAAGATGTTGCCTTTGCCGAGTCGAGAATTCGCCGCGAAACCATTGCCGCAGAAGATATTTTACATGATTTAGGCGCATTTAGTATGATTGCTTCAGACTCGCAAGCAATGGGACGAGTTGGAGAAACCATTATTAGAACCTGGCAAACCGCCCATAAAATGAAAGTACAACGAGGGTTACTTCCTTCGCCTGAAAATAGTAAAGAAACCCATGACAATTTCCGGGCAAAACGTTATATTGCTAAGTATACCATTAATCCGGCAATTACGCATGGAATTTCTGATTATGTCGGTTCAATCGAAGAAGGAAAATTAGCCGATTTATGTTTATGGAAACCCGCATTTTTTGGCGTTAAACCGGAAATGGTGATTAAAGGCGGATTAATTGCTTGGTCACAAATGGGCGATCCAAATGCCAGTATTCCTACGCCTCAACCTGTACATATGCGCCCGATGTTTGGCAGTTTTGGCGGGGCGATGACGGCTACTTCTTTTACCTTTGTTTCTCAAGCGGCAGTCGAAGCAGGAATCAAGGAAAGAATTGGTTTACAAAAGCCTATCGTTGCCGTAACGAATACCCGTAATTTAAGTAAAGCGGATATGAAATTAAATGATGCGTTACCCCTGATGGAAGTCGATCCTGAAACCTACGAAGTTCGCGCTGATGGAGAACTTTTAATCTGTGAACCTGCCAAAGTTTTACCGATGGCACAACGTTATTTTTTGTTTTAATTACACTCTACTCTTAAGCTTTGACAATAAGCTTTACGCTGACTCTCACGCCCTAATTCATCAGTCTTTTTTTCCCAACCAGACTCAATTTTTATCATGGTTTCAGACACCGAAATTTCCTGGTTTAAGAAATCGATTAAAATCGGATGGAGAATGTCCTGTTTATAAACTTCATACTGGGGAATTGATAAATCGACAACAATATTCTGACTCTCAAAATTGCTATAAATCGCATTGAGATATTGACGCGCAACCTGGGGGTTCATTCCCGCCTCTATCCAAACTTGACTATTTGTTAACTGAGATATTCGGTAGGGATTGAACTCTGTTTTTGAGAACATCACATCAATATTTGATTGTTTGGGTTGACTAATATAGGAGAGAAAAGCATAGGCTGCCGCCTGAGTTTTTTTGTCTAAAGCGGCATTCACAGTCCCCACCCAACCGCTTTGGGCCGCATAGGGCGCATGATTAACGCCGTCATCACTATAGGGACAAATCGACGAATCACAACTCACTAACTGACCCGTTTCTCGGTCTAAAACTTGCGAACTTCCCGGTAAAATTGCAGTTCCCACGAGATGTTTAATCGGAGAATTCGACTCAACGGCTAAGGTTGCCAAATTTCCCCAGTCAATCGTGAAGGCGCAACGACCCGAGAGAAACAGTGATCGCATTTCTGTTACCGAAAGATTTTCATCCCCTTTCTGGGCTGGCCCGTAGGCAATTGCTTCTTGATAAATCGCCAACGCCTCAGCAAAAGCTGCGTTATTCACCAGGGGTTTCATCGTCTCCCGGTCAAAAAAAGCCCCTTGTTGAGTTCCCTGACTTTGCAGAAACGAACTCGCAACCGCCCACAACATCCTGGGGTTGGTTTGGGGAGTTCTCACAAGACAAGAACCGTAGTCCGCCTCTCCATCATTATTCAGGTCTTGGTTGTGAACCCGTCGGGCTAATTCCAAGTATTCATTCCAGGTTCGCGGCGGGGTAATTCCCTCCCGTTCCAAGATATCGCTACGATAGTACAAGGTGAGTATATCTCCATCAAGTGGAATCGCATAAATTCCACCGTCGTAGGTTGCGCTGTATTCTCGAAAAAATAGGGAAATATCTTCCCATTCAATTGCAGAGTCCGCTTTCACCCATTCTGTTAAATTCAGCAAATATCCCTGTCGAACATAATCCATCTTCCACTGTGAAGGAACAATCACCACATGGTAATTATGAAGCCCTTTCCTGAAATCATTCAAGATTTCTTGATAGAGTAGGTCAAATGGAGCGGTGATAATTTTGATTTGAACACCTGTGAGGGCTTCAAAATAGGCCGCATGATTGATAATTGGCTCAGTGATTCCATTACCCGGTGTCAGACTCAATACTGTCAGGGTGACTCCTTGAAAGTTGGGCTTCGGTGCAGTTTCGTTTTCCACCAGCGAAGAGGAATCACTCAGGGTTTGATCGGCTGATATTCCGCTACAAGCGGCGATCGCCAAACTCAGACTCAAGAGGAGCCATCGAGCTAGTAATCGAGGGATTAGGAATTGTCTAGGTTTAAGTAGACAATCATGGGTCAGCATCATTAATATTATTCCTCCAGCAATTCAGAATACTGAATTGATCTCCCTAAATCAGTCTGACTCTAACAAACCATAATCTTTTAGATAGTCCAATCGAGTCTCATCAGTTGAAACAAATTGGGCCGAGCAATCAGGTTTTTCAGAGGTTTGTGAAATCTCTATTCGTAAGATAACATTTTTCTTCCTTGAGTGCAGAAACTCAATATCCTAACTCAATATTAGATAGAGGACATGGGTCATCCCTTGAGTCACAATAAATGTGATTTTTTGATAGTAATTTTTTCTTTTTCGATCACTTGGATGTCGCTGTCTGTTGCTTCTCCATTAATCGCTCAATCTCTCCCACTTGCTCAAAATTATTATCCCCAACCTGTTCCTCCTGATGCTACAATTGATGAACCAACATTCCCTCAAACTCTCCCCCCTCCCGAGGAACTTCTTCCAACTCCTACTCCAACCTCTCCTCTAACAGAACCCCCTCCGAATACTTCGGAAACGCTGATCATTAAACGATTTACTTTTGAAGGCAATACGGCTTTTACTGACGAAGAATTAGCCGCCCTGACTCAAGATTTTCTAAATATTCCAATTACTTTTGCCGAACTTTTACAAGCTCGTTCGGCGATTACCAACTTTTATATTAGCCAGGGTTTTATTACGTCGGGAGCTTTTATTCCGCCGCAAACCTTACAAGAAGGAACGGTAATGATTCAAATTGTAGAAGGCGAAATTTCTGAACTGAATGTAACCGGAACCGGAAGATTGAATTCAAATTATGTTCGCTCTCGCTTACAACGCGCAATCACGAAACCCCTCAATCAAAATCGTCTTTTACAAGCTCTCCAACTATTACAACTCAATCCCGTTATTGAAACAATTTCAGCCGAATTATCAGCCGGAATTCGTCCCGGTGAAAGCATTCTCAATGTCGAATTTACCACCTCAGACACCTTTAATATTAGCCTGATTAGTGATAATAGCCGTCCGCCTAGTGTGGGAACCTTTCGCCGAGGGGTGGAAGTCAGCGAAGCCAATTTATTCGGACAAGGTGATCGCCTTGATGTGTTTTATAGCAATACAGACGGGAGTAATATTGTTGATATTAGTTATGATTTTCCGATTAATTCTCGCAATGGAACGGTGGGATTTTATTTCAACAATACCGATAGTCAAGTGATTGAAAAACCTTTTGAAGATCTCGATATTGAAGCCAATAGTTCGACCTATGAACTGCGTTACCGTCAACCGATTATTCAGACTCCCCAACAAGAACTAACTTTGGGTTTAGCCCTCGCCCGTCGAGAAACGGATACCTCAATTTTAGGCGTGGGTTTTCCCCTTTCACGAGGGGCGGAAAATGACGGAGAAACTCGTCTATCGATTATTCGTTTTTATCAAGAATACGTGAATCGAGATGCCAAACAAGTGTTAGCCGCGCGATCGCAATTTAGTTTAGGCGTTGGGGCGTTAGATGCCACGATTAATAATAACGACGAACCCGATAGTCGATATTTAGCATGGCGAGGACAGGCGCAATGGTTGCGTTTATTGGCACCAGATACGGTATTATTAATACGGTCAGATATTCAACTTTCTAATCAAGAATTGATTCCCCTCGAACAAGTTGGGCTAGGGGGATTTGAAACCGTGCGAGGATATCGTCAGGATTTGTTACTGCGAGATAATGCGGTGTTTGCTTCGGTTGAGTTGCGTTATCCTGTGCTGCGAACCTCCAATGGAGAAGGGGTTTTACAACTCACTCCTTTTGCAGATATGGGTCGGGCTTGGAATTCTAACCCCGAGTTGGATGTAGACCCGAGAACTTTGTTTTCCATCGGTTTAGGCTTGCGTTGGCAATATCGCGATCGCATGACGCTACGATTTGACTGGGGGATTCCCCTGACTGATGTTGACTCACAACAACGCAGTTTACAAGAGAATGGAATTTACTTTTCCATTGATTGGAGTCTATTTTAATATCTTTGAATTTCAGAGAATTTTCTCAAAAACCCTTGAACATCAACAAAAATTTGCTATAATTAAAAATAGTGCCGATGTGGCTCAGGGGTAGAGCGGCGCACTCGTAATGCGTAGGTCGGGGGTTCAAATCCCCCCATCGGCTTTAAATTCATAAACCCGAAAAATAGAAAAGCCAGGAATATAAGGAATTCCCGACTTTATCTCGTAAACGTTCTTCAATTTAAGCTAAGTAACTTGTTATTTGGAACCATTCATCTGAACTAAAGTATCGTTTGCTAAGAAATGTTCGATATGGTAAGCACGCTCTTCTGTTTCTAACAGAATTTTCTCGTATAGATAACGAGTCGCGCGATCGCCAAGGCTTTCAGCTTGTCCAGCTTGACGACGTAACATTTGCAAAATTGCTTGTTCAGCAGCTAAGTCATGTTCGAGCATTTGGCGGGATAGGTAATATCCATCGGGTTCAGGCTCAAAGCAGCACATTTCCGCCAATTTGCTAAAGCTGGCTACTGGAATACCACCCAAACCGTTAAGACGTTCACCGAGATCGTGAACGTGTTCTTGAACTTCTTCGTAACTATCTTGGAAAAACTGATGTATGGAGTAGAACTCCGCTCCCTCTACCACAAAATGATGTTTTTGATATTGGATGTAAAGTGCCTGAAAGCTTGCTAACAAGGCATTCATACCTTCGCAAATCGGCCCTGTAACAGAATGGTCTAATAAAATTGGGTTGTCACCCATTTCGCCCAACTGACGCACCGGACTTTGAATCTCAGTCATGCCTTGATTTCCTCGCAGTAAGTACCGTTATTGCCAATAGACTTAGTTTATAGAATTGTGAACTGACTTGTCAATCTACCTTAAAGCCTGATTCTGCCTATATTAGAAGGAATTTCGAGCTATTGACTTTTTTCACCCAGCCTATTGAGAAATATTTTTATTTAAGATATGCTAGAGATTAAAGACTCAATCGGAAAAACTTTGACGAAGTTCCCGATATCAGGGTCAGGACTAAGTAGAAATTAGTTGCAGTTGGTACAAGTAATGAATTCATCACAGTTACAGCCCGAAAATAGCGAAGTCATCGAGGTTAACTGCTGGGCCGATCGGTGGCAAGTCTACAGACGCTTACAAGAGCTAGGAATCCCTTGTTCGTGCGAGGTAGAGCAACCCCTGCGGGTACAGATCAATAACCCAAACCAAGCCGTTCAACTCTCCAGCGTTCTCAAACAGTTCACCGCCTCTCGTGGAGAATTAGTCCAGAGTTTAGAACGCTCTTGGAATACAGAGTGCGACTAATTGCGATCGCAGGGTGTCGATCAACTCCTCAATCAATCAGGGCGTTCCCTCTCAGAACGTCTTTACCCGGACAAAAAACCCACACAACTTACAACTACTCTGAAACCAATGTCCAAAACTGACACACAAATCACGGAATTCAATTTTGATGGTCAAGTGACCTATGTATTCTTCGATGGCAGCAAACCCAAATATCTACAATTGATGACATCTGAAGGGCTGCATCTGATCAAACTCTCCAAGGAATCTCGTTCAGTGTGTGAACGTTTATTGATTCCCGGTCGGCAAGTTCAAGTCAGTGGGATGAAAAAATATGATCCCAAAAGCGGTAAAATTAAACTCCAAGCTGAACAAGTGATGGCTCTAAACGCTACAGGTCAGCCCAACAGTTCACCTTGTGCATCTCAAAAAGAAGCGAAAAAAACCTGTCCAGGTAAAGCCCAAATCCTTATCTGTGACAAGTCTGACTGTCGCAAAAAAGGTGGAAACCATCTGTGTTCTGCCTTAGAAACCGTCGTTAAAGAACGAGGACTCGAAGAACAAGTCACCATTAAAAAAACAGGCTGTCTCAAACGTTGTAAAGCAGGCCCTAATGTGGTGATGATGCCCGACAAAACCCGCTACAGTCGGGTTAACCCCAAAGAAGTTCCTGAGTTAATCGCCAAGCATTTCTAAAAAAATCAAGGACAATTTTTGATTAAAATGCCTCCATCTGGGTAGAGACGTTCCATTGGAACGTCTTCGCGTTTATTTAAGGGTTCCGGGGGAGGTGGGGTGGTTGACTCCCTCAAGCCACATGAGATCTAGGCTTCCCCCTGTTCCCTGTTGCCTGTTCCCTGTTGCCTCTAAAAGCATGAGATCTAGGCTTCCCCCTGTTCCCTGTTGCCTGTTCCCTGTTGCCTCTAAAAGCATGAGATCTAGGCTTCCCCCTGTTCCCTGTTGCCTGTTCCCTGTTGCCTCTAAAAGATAGCTTGCTTGTAACACCCTCAGATGAGAAGATTTAATCTGTGGCCCCAAGATAATTCTCAGCATTGTTGAGGAAACTCTAAACCCTAGCTTAGGAACAGACAAACTGTTAAATCTAGGCGGGATCGCATTCGATCAGGTGTGCGGGGAGTGAGAACGGGCAGCCAACGGCGATCGCTCTAGGCAAAAAAGTACCTGTTTCCACGCTCGATGCAACCCAGACCGGAAAGCCACCGAACAGTCACCAGTAGGGGCGGGTTCGGCTCAGATCGATCGTCTCTGCGAAACAACCTCAATCAACCCGCCCTCACACCTCACCCGTGTTTACGGTTGGCTGTTCACGCTCACACGTTCATAAAGTATATAGAAACGATAACTATGGCTGTTGCAACCCAATCACTCGAAGAACTCTGCATTAACTCCATCCGCTTTTTAGCGATTGATGCAGTACAAAAAGCCAACTCTGGCCACCCCGGATTGCCGATGGGCGCTGCACCAATGGCCTTTGTGTTGTGGGATCGCTTTATGCGGTTTAACCCCAAAAACCCCAAATGGTTTAACCGCGATCGCTTCGTCTTGTCGGCGGGTCATGGTTGTATGTTGCTGTATTCTCTCCTACACCTGACAGGTTTTGACAGTGTTCCCCTCGATGAAATTAAACAATTTCGTCAGTGGGGTTCCAAAACTCCTGGACACCCAGAAAACCACGTTACCGAGGGTATTGAAGTCACCACAGGGCCGTTAGGACAAGGGATTGCCAATGCAGTGGGACTCGCTTTAGCTGAAGCCCATCTCGCCGCTACCTTCAACAAACCAGACTGTCAGCTTGTTGATCACTATACCTATGTGATCATGGGTGATGGCTGCAACATGGAAGGAATTTCCGGTGAAGCCTGTTCTCTAGCAGGACACTGGGGCTTAGGTAAATTAATCGCTTTCTACGATGACAATCATATTTCGATTGATGGTCATACTGACATCTCCTTTACCGAAGATGTATCCAAACGCTTTGAAGCCTACGGTTGGCACGTTCAACACGTTGCCGATGGTAATACTGACTTAGAAGGGATAGCCGCAGCCATTCAAAAAGCGAAAGAAGTCACCGATAAACCATCGCTGATCAAAGTTACGACAATTATTGGTTACGGTTCTCCCAACAAAGCCGATACTCACGATGTTCACGGCGCTGCTTTGGGTAAAGATGAAGTCAAAGCCACTCGTGAACATTTGGGCTGGGAATACCCGGAATTTGAAATTCCTGAAGATGCCCTCAACCACTTCCGCAAAGCCATTGATAAGGGTGCAACTGCTGAACAGGAATGGAACCAAATCTTGGATCAATATAAATCCAAGTATCCCGAAGAAGCGGCAACTTTTGAACGGATGTTGAGTGGTAAACTCCCCGAAGGTTGGGCCGATGCACTGCCAAAATATACCCCCGAAACCAAAGCGGATGCAACTCGGAACCAGTCGGGTGCCACATTAAATGCGATCGCTAGCGTCTTACCGGAATTAATCGGGGGTTCCGCAGATTTAGCCCCCTCCAACAAAACTCTACTCAAAGGGTTGGGTGACTTCCAAAAAGGTCAATACCAAAACCGTAACGTTCGCTTCGGTGTGCGTGAACATGGCATGGGCGCGATTTGTAATGGCATTGCCCGTCATGGTTCAGGGTTAATTCCCTACGGTGCAACCTTCCTGGTGTTCACTGATTATATGCGGAACTCCATCCGTCTGTCGGCCTTGGCAGAAACGGGTGTCATTTGGGTAATGACTCACGACTCCATCGCCTTGGGTGAAGATGGCCCAACCCACCAACCCGTTGAACATATTACCTCTCTGCGGGCTATTCCTCAACTGATTGTGATTCGTCCGGCGGATGGAAATGAAACCTCTGGGGCCTATAAAGTCGCCGTAGAGAAGGCAAAAGCGGCACATCCGATGTCAACGTTGTTAGCCTTTTCTCGTCAGAATTTGCCCAATTTAGAAGGCAGTTCGATTGATATTGTTGCCAAGGGTGCGTATATCCTTAGCGATAACAGCGATGGCACGCCGGATATTATCTTGATTGGTACAGGCGGCGAAACTTACCAATGTGTGGAGGCAGCCGTTAAACTCCGCGAAGAAGGCAAGAAAGTTCGGGTGGTTTCCATGCCTAGTTGGGAGTTATTTGAAGAACAGGATGCAGCTTACAAAGAGTCTGTTTTCCCGAAAGCCGTTAAGAAGCGTTTAGCGGTGGAAGCGGGTATTAGCTTAGGTTGGAGCCGTTATGTAACCGATGAAGGTGCAACCATCAGCGTTGATACCTTTGGGGCGTCTGCTCCCGGTGAAGTGGTTCTGGAGAAGTTCGGCTTCACGGTTGAGAATATTATCGCTCAGGCGAAGGCGTTGTTAGGTTAGAATCCCTCTAAATCCCCCTTAAAAAGGGTTAGATCCCCCTAAATCCCCCTTAAAAAGGGTTAGATCCCCCTAAATCCCCCTTAAAAAGGGTTAGATCCCCCTAAATCCCCCTTAAAAAGGGGGACTTTTAACCTACACTCAACCTCCCTAACCTCCCTAACCTCCCTTTTTAAGGGAGGTGCCGCAGGGGTCGGGATCTAAAACTTATAAAAATGCGTCGCAAATATTTATGTATTTCAGATAAGCTAAATAAAATAGCCGCGCTCTATAGGGAATCATAACGATGAGCCTGTATATTCAATATATTCGAGAGATCGAAGCTGCTATGCAATCAGGAAATGCAACAGAACACACTCATCGTCCCGCACTCAAGAATTTAATTGAATCTTTTCGTTCTGGAATTGTCGCCACAAATGAGCCAAAACGAATTAACTGCGGTGCGCCAGATTTTGTGATTTCTCAAGGACAGTTTATTAAAGGATATATAGAAGCCAAAGACGTTGGCGTTTCTCTCGATAAAACTCAAACAACGCCTCAACTCAAGCGATATTTTAATGCTTTGGGTAATTTAGTTTTAACAGATTATCTAGAATTTCGCTGGTATGTTCGGGGAGAACTTCGCTTAAAAACCCAAATTGCAAAAGTTAGCAAAAATAATCGCAAGCTAGAGCCAGATCACGAAGGAATTGAACAACTTGATCAACTTTTAACTCAATTTCTAGAAGTTAGTACACCTCAACTGAATACACCCAAAGAATTAGCGCAACGCATGGCAAATTTAGCGCAATTAATTCGAGATGCGATCGCAACGGCTCTATCCGATCAGGATAAAGGAGGAATGCTCAGAGAGCAACTGGAGTCGTTTAAAAAGGTATTAATTAAAGATTTAAACCAAAATCAATTTGCAGATATGTACGCCCAAACGATTTGTTATGGGTTATTTGCAGCCCGATGTAATACCGAGAGTCCTGAGAATTTTTCACGGGAAACTGCGGCGTTTAAACTTCCGAAAACTAATCCTTTTCTTCGCAGTATTTTTAGTCAAGTTGCGGGGCCAGATTTAGATGATAGAATTGTTTGGGCGGTGGATGATTTAGTAACAATATTGCGTCAGACAGATATGGCAGAAATTCTCAAAAATTTTGGGAAAAGAACCCGTCAAGAAGACCCGGTTGTGCATTTTTATGAAACATTTCTGGCGGAATATGACCCTAAAATGCGAGCATCAAGAGGGGTTTACTATACGCCCGAACCTGTAGTTTCTTATATTGTCCGTAGTGTTGACTCTATTCTGAAAAATAAGTTTGGAATTTCTAAAGGGTTAGCTGATGCAAAAAAAATACAGGTTCCTAACCAAAATGGTGAGGGAACTCTAGAAACCCATAAAGTATTAATTCTCGATCCAGCAGTGGGAACGGGAACTTTTATGTACGGTGTAATTGACCATATTTATGATAGTTTTAAAAATCAAAAAGGGATGTGGTCAAGTTATGTCAGTCAACATCTACTTCCCCGTTTATTTGGATTTGAATTATTGATGGCTCCCTACACCGTTGCACACATGAAGTTGGGGTTACAGCTTCAAGAGTTGGGATATGATTTTAGTTCAGATGAACGGTTAAGAATTTATTTAACAAATACTTTACAAGAAGCTTTTCAAATTCCGCCAGCAGATGGATTTTTAAATCGAATTCGAGATGAAGCAGAAGCAGCAAAAGAAGTCAAGCAAGATATTCCTGTGATGGTTGTATTAGGAAATCCGCCTTATTCAGCAGTTTCTATGAATACCGATCCTTGGATTGTTGGATTGGTCAGAGATTACTATCAAGTTGATGGTCAACCTTTAAAAGAACATAACTCACAAAATTTATTGGATGATTATGTTAAATTTATTCGTTTTGCTCAACATCGAGTTCGTTTAACAGGTGATGGAATTGTTGCATTAATCACAAATCATGGTTATTTAGATAACCCAACGTTTAGAGGAATGCGTCAAAATTTGATGCAAACCTTTGATGAAATTTATGTTTTAGATTTGCATGGAAATAGCAAAAAGAAAGAGGTCTGTTCAGATGGTTCACCCGATCAGAATGTGTTTGATATTCAGCAGGGTGTCGCGATTGGAATTTTTGTTAAGTATCCTGAAAGCAGTCAAAAGCTTGCTACAGTTTATCATGCTGATTTATGGGGAGTACGGGAGTTATATGAAAATCAGTCTAAAGAAAAAAAACTGATAAGCGGAAAATATCATTGGTTAGCTGAAAATGATGTGAGTTCAACAGATTGGGAAATATTAAAACCAGAATCATCTTTTTATCTATTCAAACCTCAAGATAAAAGACTACTACCAGAGTATCAAGCCTATTGGAAAATAGCTGACATTTTATCTTCAAACTTAACTGGCGTAAAAACTAATCGAGATAAACTATTAATTGATTTTGATTTAGAAAGTCTTAATCAAAGAATAGAAACTTTGCAAAGCGATCAATATACTGATATTCAAATTAAAGAAACATATAGTTTGTCAGATGATCGCTACTGGAATACTTACAGAGAAAGGAATAAAATTAGAGCTACAGATTGGCGGAAAAATATTATTCCATATCTTTATAGACCTTTTGATCAGAGGTATTTACTATATCAAATTAATCTCATTCAAATTGGACGTGGAGGTGCTGGATATAATATAATGCAACATATGATTTATGGTGATAATTTGGGATTAATAACATCTCGTCAACAATCACAACAAAGAGAGTGGACTTTAGTAGGAATTACAAAATTTGTTACAGATAACTGTTCTATATCTAGTAATACAAAAGAGAGAAGTTATCTTTTTCCTCTCTATCTTTACCCCACTGATAACCCCACATTATTTGATTTACAACCCACTAACGCACCTGGAGGTCGCCGCCCTAACCTTTCATCGGAATTTATTCAAGACTTCTCAACTCGCCTAGAATTAGAATTTATTGCAGATGGAAAAGGCGACAAACACCAAACTTTTGGCCCCGAAGATATTTTTAATTACATTTACGCCATCTTTCATTCTCCCACCTACCGCCAACGTTATGCAGAATTTCTCAAAATAGACTTTCCTCGGGTTCCCCTAACATCCAACTCTGAATTATTTTGGTGTTTGTGTGAAAAAGGCGATCGCCTCGTTAACCTGCATCTGATGAAAGTTACCGCAACAGAAATGACCAGTTATCCCGAAGACGGAGATAATAAAGTTGAAAAAGTTCGTTATGTTGAACCGAAGCAAAATCAACCCGGACGAGTTTATATTAACAAAACCCAATACTTTGAAGGAGTTCCGTTAGAGGTTTGGAATTTTTATGTGGGAGGATATCAAGTCTGTCAAAAATGGTTAAAAGATCGAAAAGACAGAGTGTTAGACTTTGACGATTTAGAACATTATCAAAATATTGTTACAGCCTTAAACGAAACAATGATATTGATGCAGCAAATTGATGATATAATTAATCAATATGGCGGTTTTCCAATCGAATAAAAAACTCACCAAAAACTCACCCCTCTTTTTAAGTGGGCAGGGGGGATCAACTATGACCAATCTAAACGATAGCGACTTTGATCTTCCCTATAACCCGGCTTTAATTGCTAGGGCAGAACTCCGCTTAAGTTTGAGATTTTGAGAGAGATTCGTTACTCAATCCCCACGTTACAATTCTTCAAAAACTGTTAACTGAAAAAACTGTAATCCGGACTCTATTTATCCGGGACGAGTCGCCCCTTTTATATCTTTAGACAGAGTAGACATTTTTCATTCAATGCTATAATAGTTCAGAAAGAATAGCAAGCCAGCCTAATTCGAGCAGAATTTCTCAACTTCTACAAGAGCAGAGAAACTTTGTGAGAAACGGAGGAACCAAAAATCGGGGCGAATCTCGCGCAATGTAACCGAGAGAGGCACCTTCCAGCCTTAGCCCGTCAGCTAACTTCGTAGGCATTGGAAGGAGAACCCAATTGCAACATTGGATCTCCTTAACACTCGCTAAATCACCACACAGATAAGGAGACAACTTCATGCGGAAACCGATGTTGATGCGTTTACAGAGCGTACTTGGCTGCGATGACTTGACACAGCAAATGGTGCTATTACCTCAAAACAAAATCTCTCCACGTCGAACAGAATCCTCTAACCTCACCCTGAATATTGTCGTGGGTTATACCGGATCAGATCAGAGTCAAGCGGCGCTGGATATGGCACTTTGGATCGCGCATCAAACCCGTTTAGTCAAGCAAAATCCCGTCTTAGTTCATATTGTTTATGTCATTGATCAGGTTCAACCCGCAACGATAGAAAAAGCCGATCATATTCTTTGGCAAGCACGCTGTTTAGCCAGTGAATGGCGGGGTTCTCTGGATGCTCATTTACGAATTGGTAATGTTGCGACTGAACTCAGTAAAACAGCCCAAGAAATGGATGCTGAGGTGATGTTACTCGGATGTCGAACCTTAAAACATCCGTTGGTTAAGCAATTAGCAAATCAAACGCCCTGCCCCATTTTAGGATTATTACCAAAAGAGTTGAGCGTTGTCTCTTCCGATTAATTTGTCATCATGCCTATCGCTGGAATGCAGATGTTATTATCATCGGTAATAGCGATCAGCAGACTCCAAAAGCCACCAAAGTGCAATCACTCCAGCAAAGCCTGCAAGCGGCAATAAAAAGCGTTAAACTATCATTACGATCATCCATCTTAGGATAGATTTGACCGATAGGATTATCACCGTTGATTCCAAGCATTTTCTGCATCTAAAAGCGCTTGTTCGACGGTTTTTTCGTTTAACATTGCGGCTTGTAAGTTATCATAAATAATCTTTTGCAGTCTTTTGATATCTTTTAAGGGGGGGAGTAAAGTATCGGTTTCATCCATTTGTTTTGCACTAATAATTCGGGCTTGATCTTCTTGGGTATTTCGTCCTTGAACGGGTCTAAAATGACTATCTTTTAAGGCTTCAACCGTCGAAGGTAATACATTTGCGACTTTTGCAAAAGCGAGTTGATTGGTAGAATTGGTGACAAACAAGGCAAATTTTAACGCATTTTCAGGATTAGGCGTTTCTCTCGGAATCACTAAATTCATCACCGCAACGCTTTTTTTCCCGGTTTCTCCGGTAATTTGTGGGGCGGGAGTCGAAACTTTAGCAATAGTGGGAGCGTTTTCTGCAATGGCTTTAAAAAACTGTGGCCCTGATATTAAAATAGCGATTTCTCCCGCTTGATAAAGTTCAATTGCGCGTCGATGTCCTTGAGTTAAAACTTCTTGAGGAAGCAGGTTATTTTGATATAAATCTACCCAATATTGAAAGGCGGCTTTTCCTTCAGGACTGTTAAAGGCTGCTTTTCTTTGTTCATCAACTAACTGCACCCCCATTTGAACTAAAGATTGTAAAACCTGAGAAGAATCTTCGGGAACAAAGGATACAAACAAGGCATATTTACCTGTTTTTTCTTTAATCGTTTGAGCGAATTCGGCGAGTTCTGTATAAGTTGTAGGTGCGGTTTTTAATCCTGCTTTTTGAAATAACTCTTGATTATAGATCGTAATTTGTGTTGTTAAATACCAAGGAACTCCATAATTTTCTAAGCGGCAATTATTTTCTTTACATCTTTCAATACTATTGGCTTTTAAAATATTCGGTAAATATTGCGATCGCACCTCTTCTGGTACTTGTTCATTTAAGTTTAACCAAGCATTTCGTCCGGCGAGTAAAGCGGCAAAATCGGGGTTTAAATTCACCACATCCGGCGCTGTTTTTGCCGAAACAGAAGCTAAAATTCGACTTTCCATCGCTGACCAAGGCACATCGACCCAACGAATTTTTAACTCAGGATTTTCCGCTTCAAAATTCGCAATTAATTGGTTAAAATAATCAGTAAACTGCGGTTGAAGTTGCATCGTCCAGAATTCGACTTCCTGACGATTATCACTGGCATTATTATCAGAACTAACCGTTGCACAACTGACAACAAAACTCAGCAATAAACCAACTAAAGCAAAAATTCCAAAGCGTTTCCAGGGGTTCAGACGTTTCATGGCTTGGGGGGATGTTGACTCGCAAGATAGGACGAAAATTGAGGATATTTGTTTCTCGAGATAAATGTGCCGGGTGACAACTAATAACTATACTGCTAAGAGCAGAAATTTTTTGCTGTCATTCACCCTATTATCAGCAGTAATGTTGCGTGTTTCCATTATTATCCCAACCTTAAATGAGGCGAGTTCCCTAAACCGCACCCTGAATACTTTGCGTTTACTCACTCCCCCAGCTTGGGAAATGATTGTCGTAGACGGGAACAGCGAAGATGAAACGGCTTTGATCGCTAAGTCTGCGGGAGTTCAGGTGATTTCTTCTCCGATACGCAGACGTTCAACCCAAATGAACTTAGGCGCGAAACTGGCAACCGGAGAAGTTCTCTGTTTTCTGCACGCCGATACTTTAGTTCCCGATGACCTCGTGACTATTATTGCACAAACCTTATCGGATGCAAATATTGTTGCAGGGGGGTTTATTTCGCTGATGGCGGGTTCTCAAACGACTCGTTGGGGAATTTCCCTTCACAACTACTTGAAGACCTATTATGCGCCATTATTGTTTCGTCCCCATTTATTTTTTCGGGGACTGCGGTTACTCTTTGGAGATCAGGTAATATTTTGTCGGAGTCAGGCGTTTTGGGACTGTGACGGCTTTGATGAACATTTACCCATTATGGAAGATGCGGATTTATGTCGTAAACTGGTTTATATTGGACGGATTCGCTTAGTCAACCGGATTGTCCAAACCAGCGATCGCCGTGTTGCCCGTTGGGGTTCGTTCAAAGCTACGTTAATTTATCTTTATATTGGTTTTCTTTGGGGAATGGGTGTTTCCGCGAACTATTTGCAAAAGTTTTATCAAGATATTCGTTAACGAGAAATAGAATATACAAAAATTATGCTAATGTGAAGTAAGCACTACTTTAAAAATAGATTTCGCACTCTAAACTCAAGTCAGGGAGAGATGAACAGCAGATGTCAAGCTATAGTTCTGTGCAATACTTCTTAGAAGATTACCCGAGAACATTATTTCCCTTAGCTACTACTCAGATTCTTATTCAGAATCATGCAGACGAAATTTTGAAGTATATTTATGAAAAAGTATTAAATAAAGAAAAAGATTATTCATTTTTACCCCAACTCCATTGTTATGCCTCTAAAACAGGTTTTCACCTTCGGCGAACAGTTAAGTTAGATCCTGTTGCAGAATTATTTATTTATGATCTGGTTTATAAAAACAGAAAAACTTTTCGCCCGGATTTTTGTGAGGATAGAAAAAGCTTTGGTTATAGATTTGAAGATGGAAAACCCATTCCTCAAACTAAGAGTTATGCAGCATTTAAGTCATCTATTGCACAGGCGAAGAAACTTTATCGGTTCAGTGCAAAGTTTGATATAGGTTCCTATTTTAACTCAATTTATCACCACGATCTTGTATCTTGGTTTGGTGAAGGAGGTCGAAGTTTAAAGGACGCGGAATATTTGGGGCAATTTCTACGAGAAATAAATGCTGGTAGGTCTGTCGATTGTTTGCCACAAGGATTGCATCCATGTAAGGTTATAGGTGCAGAGTTTTTAAAATTTATTGATAATTCGATTCGGATAAGAAGTCAGCTTATGCTCCGTTTTATGGACGATTATTATCTTTTTGATAATGATGAGAGTATAATGAATTCAGATTTTCTGAAAATTCAGAGAATGTTGGGAGAAAAAAATCTTTTTTTAAATTCTGCAAAAACCAAAATAGGTCAAGTAGATGAAATTAATATTGGAAAAAACGTTGATGCTATTAAAGCAGAATTACTACAAGTTCGGCGGCATATTATTGAAGTTTCTGGTATCGATTTCGAGTTTGAGGAGGAGGAGGAAGAGGAGGAATATGAGAGCTTGAGTGATGAAAAAATCGATTATTTGCTACATCTTTTAAAAGATCCAGATATTAATGAGGAAGATGCTGAACTGGTTTTGATTCTACTCCGAGATTATGGAAGTGATGTTTTAGAGCGAATGAGAAGTTTTCTAGAACGTTTCCCAAGCCTTAGCAAAACTGTTTATACTTACTGCCGATATTTAGATGACAAAACAGAGCTATCTAACCTCGTTAAAGACTTTCTTAAAACCTCCAAAAATACAACAGAAAATCAATTGTTTTGGCTTGCTAAAATAACAGAAGATTATCTAATGAATTCTCATAACTATGCAGAAATAATCTATATGTTGTATGCTCATAGCAATGCAACAAGCTTGACAAAAGCAAAAATACTTGAGATTCCAGAGCATCGATTTGGATTACCCGAACTCCGATCTGAATACCTTCGTACTGGACAGTCAGATTGGTTATCTTGGTCAGCAGCAGTAGGTTGTCGTAAACAGGATAAAATCAGTAGGAATTATGTTCTAGGATACTTCTCTAATGCTAGCCCCATGAACAAACTGATATTTGATTGCATTTCAAAATTAGATAACACTGTATAACAATTCTGGCGCAGTGGACTGAAGAAGTAAGATAATATTCGATGAACTTCTATCACCCGTTCCCCGTTAACTGTTCCCTTTTTTCAATTGAGATGTACGGGTTTTTAAGTCTTCAATGGTAAACAAGGCTTCAAAGGTTAACCCCTTTTCCGCGTAAAGTTCGGCGCCCCCTTGTTGACGATCAACTAATGAAATAATCTGTTCAACGTGATATCCTGCATCTTGGAGTCGGGTAACAGCTTTTAAAGCGGACTGTCCGGTTGTCACCACATCTTCTAAGACTACAACATTCGCCCCACTGGGTAATTGTGGCCCTTCAATATAAGCCATTGTGCCATATCCTTTGGCTTCTTTTCGGATAATTAACCCATAAACAGGCTTATTTTCATAGGCAGAAACCACACTCACGGCCGATACAATCGGATCAGCGCCTAATGTTAACCCCGCAACCGCATCAGTATCAGATGGTAACATCGCACAAAGAAGCCGACCAATCGCTAAAGCCCCATGAGGATGCAACGTCACCTGTTTACCGTTAATATAATAGGAGCTTTGCTGTCCTGATGAAAGCACAAAGTCTCCTTCTTGATAGGCAAGCTGACAAAACAGATCCAGCAGCCAGTTCCGCACAGTATCCAGGGAAGCGGTTATCAGATCATCAGATTGAATTTGAAGTAGAGATTGATCCATAATGGCAGTAAAATATTTAAGAGGTTTCGGAAGTGTATGATTTTTTCTTCCCTGACTAACCTGAAAGTCTTGAAAAATAATAAGCTAATCTTTATCCTAATTGAAAATCGAGTTAATATTTAAACAAGATATCGAGGATAAGCATAATGGGTCTAACTTCAAAGTTCCTCAGTGGTGTGGTGGTCTTATCGGCAGTTTCAACGGTTTGGGCGACTCCGACATTGGCTCAAGTCGAAGTTCCAGTTCCTCCAAGAACGACATTGAACCCCGTTGCTGATGATTTTAACAGAGCGGCGTCTCGCAGTTCGGGAGATGTGTTTAAAGCGCAGTCTCTTATGGGACAAGTTCAGTTTATCTTTGGGGTGGGTTTCCCTTGGCCGAGTGGGGGAACGGGCGCATTTCCTGAACAAGCATTAGCAGCCGATACGCGAGACTTAATACTGTTGTACCGTGATGCTTTCCTCAAGCAATATGCCAGTGATCCGGTGATTCGAGTGGTTGATCTGCCCAATCCCTACAATACCTCAATTTTGACTCAACCTCTCTACAGCGAATTTAATCAGCCGACAGCCATTCCGTCTCGATAACCTCAACTTGTTCAAGGCACATCTCAGAGGGTCTGATGGTTGATGCACAAAAGTTTTATATTGTCAAGCGTCCGGCGGGAAATTGTGAAATCGTTTCGGATGAGTCTGTCAAACCGAGTCAGGAATCAGAAATCATCCAACAGTGGGGGCCGTTTGAGTCCTCCGATGAAGCGATCGCCCGTCGGGTCGGTTTAATTCGGGCGGGAAAATGTCAACCCCGATAAGGAGACATGAGGGGAAAGTGGATCAAATCGTAATTGATGAAAGCTGGTACCAACCGCAACCGGGGTTAACAACGTCTATTTCTGCGGGGGGTGTTGTCATCCGTCAAGCGAGAATTGATTGCAGCCTGCTTTATAAAACTGATATAACGCGGTACAAACCGTGTTAATGTTTACTTCCTGTCTTGCAAAGTTCCTTCTCGAGCGGTTTCCGCCGAGATCGGACTTTGCGCTGCATCACCCCGGACTGTCGGCTTCCCCCGGTCAGACAGGCTTTTTACCGAGAAGCCCTCGGCATAATGTAATAAATTCAGACTCGCATTATAGTCACGATCTTTGACTTCACCGCAAGCCTGACAGTTGAAAACCCGTTCTTTAAGCGGCATTTCTTGAACGTGACCACAGATTGAACAGGTCTTAGTTGACGGATAGAATCTATGAGCAAAAACTACAACTGAGCCGTACCACTCGGACTTATACTCAACTTGGCGGCGAATTTCATAAAAAGCAGAATCAGCAATAGCACCCGCTAACTTATGATTTTTTAACATCCCAGAAACATTCAAATCTTCTAACCCGATGACTGCGTGGTTTTTGCATAGCCATGAGGTTAATTTGTGAATTGTATCTTTTCGGATGTTAGCCACTCTTTTATGTGCTTTTGCGAGTTTCAATCTAGCTTTGTTCCTGTTACTGGAACCCTTCTGTTTTCTTGAGAGTTCGCGTTGAAGTCTGGCTAGATTTTTTTGAGCTTTTTTGTAGGCTCTGGGGTTAACAAAAACAGTACCATCTGAACAGGTCGCTAATACCTTAACCCCAACATCAACACCCAGGTATTCTCTTGATTTTACAGTCTGTTCAGGCTCAAATTCGTAAGCGACAGACAAATACCAAGAATCAGCGCTCCTGCTTATTGTGACTCGTTTGGTTTGAATTTCAGGAAGGGCTTCGTAAGTGTTAACCCATCCAATGAAAGGAAGCTTCAATCTCTTCCCCGAAAACCTCATTACCTTGCCACAGTTATCAATCGTAAAGCTATCGTTTCTGCCTTTTTTCTTGAATTTAGGATGTTCAGCAATGCCTTGAAAAAATCGGCTAAATGCTTCTCCCAAGTGCATGAAGGCAAATTGATAAACTCTAGAACTTAGCGTTGACTGCCAGGAGTATTGAGGTTTAATGTGATTGGTGTATAATTTTTTAAGCTTGTTTGTTGAAGGTTTTAGTCCTTCTTTATAAGCCTCGTTCCACATCGCTAAGGCCCAATTCCAGACCCATCTAGAATATCCTGCGTGTCGCAGCCCTTAAAGTCTTCTGTTTGTTGTTCAATTTTAACTTGGTATGATAGGCTCGTTGCATAGATATATTATCTGATCTTACGGATAGTACCGTGTTGTACTTGATCCGTCAGTCGGGGCGGGTTGAGAAAAGTGATTGATGAGAAACCCAGATCGAAGTGGAGGAGCGCCCCTACAGTGTTTCACCCATAAAAACTTACTTGGTTTTAGCTTGAGTCTTTTGAGCGGCAGCAATTTCTTGAGAGAGAACTTCGAGCGCTTTTGCAAATTGAGGATCGTCTAAAGTCCCAATCTTAGTCCGTTCTTTACGCAGTTGTTCCCGTTGGGCGTCGGTTAGATCAACTTTAACATCCGGTTGAATGCCTTCGTGGTTGATATCTCGACCGTCGGGAGTAAAATATTTAGCAATGGTCACAGCCAGTCCTGAACCATTTCCCACACCGCGAACCGACTGAACTAAACCTTTACCAAAACTCTTGCTTCCGACCAATAAAGCCCGTTCGTTGTCTTGTAAAGCCCCAGAGAGAATTTCACTCGCACTCGCCGAACCGCCATCAATCAGAACAACCATCGGTTTATCGGTTAAAGCCCGATTATTGGCTTTTTGACGGTCAAGTTCGCCCCGACGATCTACGGTAGAAACGATATCCCCTTCATTCATCAACATCCGAGCAATTTCAATACTCGCGTAGAGCAAGCCACCGGGATTGGAACGCAGATCTAGAATATATCCTGTGACATTTTGTTTCTCAAGCTCTGTGATCGCTTCTCGCATTTCATCGGCGGCGTTGGCACTAAACGTATTGAGACGAATATAGCCGACCGTTCCCGTTGAACTATTTTGAGTCGAGTAGCGTACCGGATGAATTTCGATTTTCGCTCGTTTAATGGGAACTACCATTTCTTCGGAACCCCGCAGAATGGTCAGTGTGACCTCGGTTCCAACGGGGCCACGGATCAACTTCACCGCCTCGTTGATATCCATGCCCTCTGTGCTTTGGCCATCAATTTTCAGAACAATGTCCTGAGCTTGAACACCTGCATCAAAAGCCGGAGAATCTTCAATCGGAGAGATGACAATCAGCTTTTTCGAGTCTTCATCTTGAGTCAATTGAATCCCTACACCTGTGAGTTCTCCAGAGGTATCAATCTGCATATTCTTGAACTCTTCCGGGTCCATGAAGCGCGTGTAGGGGTCCTTTAGCTTCTCTAGCATCTCCCGGATGGCTTCATAAGCCTGTTCATCACTGGTATAGTTCCGGTTCAGATATTCAGTCCGAACGGCTTTCCAATCAACTTGATTAAATGTTCCATCAACATAATTTTTTTCAATAATTTGCCAAACTTCGTCAATCAGTTCTTTAGGACTTTCTCGAAACGATGCTTGACTGGAGAGATGTATTCCTGCACCTGCAACGGCAACTGCTGCTAACATAACTGCCGTTGCACTGACAACAAGCCCACTTTTTGATACAACCATCTGTCTTATGAACCGGAGGAAAGGACTGCAATTTTATTATGCCCAATTTAGCACAGGCAATGCTAACTCATGTACTTCCAGTATACATATCTACAACCAGAAGGGGATATCAGGATAGCCTTGAAAGAGACAAGCCAACAATAATATCAATTCTGACAGCCTTTCAAATTTACCGCTTGTTTGAGGGCAATCTGTATAACGGACAACTTGAGTACAATGGGTAATCATCGTTGGATCTTGTCTCTTTTAGATTTACCTATGGATCAATCCAGCGTCCATCTGCTTTGATTAAATTAATTAATTCTTCAACTCCTTTGTCTTCTGGCACCTTTTTCACTTCTTCTCGTCCGCGATATAACGAGATTTGACCCGGTTGTTTACCGACATAACCGTAGTCTGCATCTGCCATTTCCCCAGGGCCATTGACAATACAACCCATCACCGCAATATCTAAACCGGTTAAATGTTTGGTGGCTTCTCGGACTTGATGCAGCACATTTTCGAGGTTAAACAAAGTCCGACCACAGGAAGGACAAGCTACATATTCAACCATCGTTTTTCGCAGTCCCAACGCTTGCAAAATACTATAGCAAACGGGAATTTCTTTTTCCGGTGCCTCGGTGAGAGAAACGCGAATCGTGTCACCAATTCCATCGGCTAATAACGTACCAATCCCTGCGGTAGATTTTATTCGACCATATTCACCATCTCCGGCTTCTGTGACGCCTAAATGCAGGGGATATTCCATTCCCAATTCATCCATGCGTTTCGCCATTAATCGATAGGCCGCTAACATCACGGGAACCCGAGACGCTTTCAAAGAAATGACTAAATTTTGGAAGTCTAAAGATTCACAAATGCGGATAAATTCTAACGCTGACTCAACCATTCCTTCGGGAGTATCGCCGTAGGTAAACAGCATTCGTTCGGCTAAAGAACCGTGATTAACACCAATTCGCATCGCTTTTCCTTGATCCCGCAAGGAAACCACTAACGGTTCTAAAGTTTCTCGAATTTTTTCGCCAATTTCATCAAATTCAGATTGAGTATATTCGCTGCGATCAGATTTGGGTTTTTCAAATACATATAAACCAGGATTGATGCGAACTTTATCAACGTGTTTTGCAACTTCTAAGGCGATTTTCATGCCATTATGATGAACATCCGCCACGAGGGGAACAGGTTGATAAGTTTGAGCGAGTTTTTGTTTAATTTCTCCGACGGCTTTGGCGTGACCCACACTCGGCACCGTGACTCGCACAATTTCGCAGCCAATTTCATGTAAACGACGAATTGCCGCTACTGAACCGTCGATATCCATTGTATCTTCATTGATCATCGACTGCACGACGACCGGATAACCCCCACCAATGGTAATAGTTCCGACTTGGACGGGACGGGTTTTGCGGCGATGAATCATTGTGTCAACAGGGGGTTGACTAGGGGTTGAATCTTCTGTGGGACGGGGTAGAGTTTGCATAGTGAGTTGTCGATGGCTGTAACAGAGATTTCAAAATATTTTTTCTCCTATTTATTAGGTTGCCATAGAAGGGGCATTTGTGGGAGAGGTGTTTTCAGTGACCAGTTTTACAGTGACCAGTGACCAGTGTTTTCAGTGACCAGTTTTGCAGTGACCAGTGACCCGTTTTTACAGTAGCTTGACTTGATTTTAGATATAAATCATTTTGTGGGTCATTCCACCATCAACAACTACATTGATACCTGTGATAAATGTTGCTTCTTCTGATGCTAAATAAACCACCATTGCGGTAATATCTTTCGGCTGTCCGACTCGTCCGACAGGGTGTTGTTGATGATCTTTTTCGGTCAGTTTAGAGGCTTGATATTCTGAGGTAACAATCCAACCGGGACTCACACAATTAACCCGAATATCCGGCCCTAAACTGTTTGCTAAGGCATGAGTTAAAGCGACTAAACCGCCTTTAGCTGTTGAATAAATTTCTGTATTCGGTTCTGACATTAAGGCGCGTGTTGAAGCAATATTGATAATTGTACCTTGATGTTTTCGCAAATGGGGAACCGCATATTTTGTACAGAGAAAAGCGCCCGTTAAATTAACGGTTAATACTTTATGCCAACTTTCTAAACTCAACTGTTCGATGGGGTCATTTTCAGGATTGGAAATCGCCCCATTATTCACTAAAATATCCAAACGTCTAAATAATTCTATTGTTTGATGGATGGCAGTTTTAACGGATTCTTCGTTAGAAATATTAGTCTGAAAAAATAATCAATTTATCTTGAACGGGTCTATTTTATCCAAGACTATAGCAAATCCCAACGCCTAAGTGCATCGATAGCGGCTTGTTTTTCAGCTTCTTTTTTCTTTTTTCCAGTTCCTTCGCCGTAAAATTCTCCATTAATTATAACTTGAACTTCAAAAGTTTTATCGTGATCGTTCCCCGTTTCATCAACCAGAACATATTCGGGAATGGGTAGATTATTTGTTTGTGCTATATTCTGCAAACGTCCTTTAGGATCGATTAAAGTTTGCTGAGGAATATGACTGTCAACTGTTCCAGTATCAACCGACTCAAAAAACGGTTTTATTAATTCTCGCACCGCTTCAATTCCAGAGTCTAAATAATAAGCGCCGATAACGGCTTCAAATGTGTTACTCAACAGCGAAGATTTTGTTCTACCGCCCTGTAATTCCTCTCCTTTTCCTAACTGTATCCACTCCCCTAAATTGAGTTGAATTGCAAATTGAGCGAATTGAGAATTATCTACAAGGTTAGAACGGCGACGGGTGAGTTCTCCTTCATCACGACGATGGGAATATTGTTCATACAGATAATCCCCCGCTAAAAAGTTTAATACAGAATCTCCCAAAAATTCCAATTGTTCATTATCGCCCTGAGTTTGTGTCGGATTTTCAAAAACATAAGTGCGGTGAGTTAAAGCCCGTTTAAGCAGTCTAGCATCTTGAAAGGGGATTTTTTCCAGAAGTTCTTTTAAACGTTCTCTAACGGATGATTCTTCGCCGGAGATTTGACTTTGATCGGGTCGAGATTGTTCTTTGAGTAACCGTTTTAATATTTCTTGTTTATGCTGATTAATTAACGTTTCCTGTTCTGCCGCACCAATTGTATTTAATAGCCGAGACATACTATCTAAAGCGCGATAGGTATCTTCTGTGGAAAAAGTAACTTGATGCGCCCATTTGTTACGAACGTCAATTAATTCACTGACTAAAGCCCTTTCCACTGAAGATAAATGAGGCTTAAAAACCTTCTCCCATCGCTTATTAATAATATTGAGGATTACAGAAATATCTTCTTTTAAAGTGTCTTCAAATGTTCGTTTTAATGTGGCATCTTTTGAGAGTGCTTTTTCAGCTTGAGAAAGCCATTGACCTCCATAAGCTTCTTTCATACGTTGTTCAAAATAAGGATATAAACCTTGTTTTAACAAGTCTAAGCATCGACCAATTCTGTCACGGTTGTTGATCATAGTAGGTTAGATGAGTTCTAATGGTTCATATGTTAACTACACAATCTTAACAACTTAATTCCAGAAATTATCCTGAAAATCCCCTGAAAATTTTTAGATTGTTTCATCTGTTATATCAGGATAGATAATTTCATCATTTACAATAATACAAAATTTATATGATTTTCACGGGTGTAGGGGCGTGTAGGGGCGTGTAGGGGCGTGTAGGGGCGCAAGGCTTGCGCCCTCTGATGCGCCCTCTGATGCGCCCTTTCATGGTCTGTTTCATTCAATTAAATCTAAATAATGCGTCAATTTTCACAAGCTAATATTGGGGTCGGGCGGGTTTAGTTTAATCTCTGATTTGTATTATAGATCTTGGCTGAACCCGCCCCTACGAGAATTTTATTTTTGAATAAAAACCCGGTTTCTTTGAGAAACCGGGTTTTTGGGGTTAGGGTTTTTAGAGGAATAAAAACCGGGTTTTTGGAGTTAGGGTTTTTAGAGGAATAAAAACCGGGTTTTTGGGGTTAGGGTTTTTAGAGGAATAAAAACCGGGTTTTTGGAGTTAGGGTTTTTGGGGTTAGGAATTGGACTGAAGTTGTTGTAAGCGATCGCGTAAAATCTCGGCTTGTTTTTCGGCTTCTGCTAACGCATCTCTGGCTGTTTGCACAACTTCTGGGTCAGCTTTATCGACAAAATTCCGATTACTTAACCGCCGAGAAATTGATTCGATTTCCTTCTGGACTTTCTCTAATTTTTTCTCGGTTCGTTGTTGTAAACCCGCAAGATCAACCACACCCGCCAACGGTATTAACGCTTGAACCGTACCAATTACACCCGCGATGGTTTGACCTAAATCTTCGGGTAAAGTCTCAGTAATATTCAAGGTTTCAATCTTCACTAAATCTTTGAGATAGTCTTCCCCTTTTGTGAGGATATCCCGTTCTTTTGCATTTTCACTTTGCAGAATTGCGGTAACTTTTACTTTCGGTTTAATATCTGCATCCGCCCGCAGGTTTCTTAACGTCCGAATAGTTCCAAAAATTAACTCGAATTCGGTTTCTAGTTCCTCATTAATTAACCCTGTTTCTAACTGTGGATAAGACTGAACCGCTAAACAATCTTCTTCGCCCGTTTGGGTTAACGTATGCCAAATTTCCTCGGTAATATGAGGCATAAACGGATGCAACAGCTTCAGAATTCCTTCTAAAACGTATGCTAATGTTTGTTGGGCGACTTGTTTTGAGGCTGTATTTTCACCTTGTAAACGGGGTTTAACCAGTTCAATATACCAGTCACAAAAATCACCCCAGATGAACTCATATTGTTCTCGGGCTGCTTCTCCTAAGCCGTAACTTTCCAGATAATCACAGGTTTGTTTAACGGTTTTATGGAAGCGAGACAATATCCATTTATCGCACAATTCTAACTTTTCGTTATCCGGTTGTCCCAACTGTTGAGGGCTTTTTCCCTCTAAATTCATCATCACAAACCGAGACGCATTCCAAATTTTATTGGTAAAGTTGCGGGAGGTTTCAACAGAACCCGATTCATCTTTTTCGCGGTCATATTCTAGACGAATATCCTGACCCGCCCCCATGACTTCTCGAATTAAAGTATATCGAACCGCATCGGTTCCATACTTATTAATCAGCAATAACGGGTCAATACCATTTCCGGCAGTTTTTGACATTTTCTTGCCGTTTTCATCGAGAATTAACCCGTGAATATAAACGGTTTTAAAGGGCATTTTATCCATAAAATATCCCGCCATCATCGTCATCCGGGCGACCCAGAAGAAGATAATATCAAAGCCTGTTGATAGGGTATTTGTCGGGAAATAGGTTGCTAAATCTGCCGTTTCTTCGGGCCATCCTAACGTTGAAAACGGCCATAAACCGGATGAAAACCAAGTATCTAATACATCGGGTTCTTGTTGCAATTTAACGTCTTTGCCAAATTTTTCAGTAGCTTTTTTAACGGCTTCTTCTTCGGTTTTGGCGACAACAAACGGCGTATTGTCGGTAATTTCTCCGTCTGTTTCGCTAACAGCATACCAAGCGGGAATTTGATGTCCCCACCACAGTTGTCGAGAAATACACCAATCTTCTAATTTTACCAACCAATCTCGATAAACTTTCATCCAACGTTCGGGTGCAAAAGCGGGAGAATCTTCGTTATCGAGACAATTTAACGCCTTATCAGCTAACGGTCTAATTTTCACAAACCACTGAGTTGATAATAGCGGTTCGATAGGAACTTTTCCGCGATCGCTATAGGGAACACTATGTTTATAGTCTTCTATTTTAACTAAAAATCCCTCTTTTTCCAACTGTTTAACCACATTTTTTCGGGCGACAAATCGATCTTCTCCTTCAAAGCTTCCCGCATTTTCATTCAACGAACCATTTTTATTTAAAATATTAATCATCGGCAGTTGATGACGTTGACCCATTTGAAAATCGTTCGGGTCGTGGGCGGGTGTTACTTTGACACAACCCGTTCCAAATTCTGGGTCAACAAATTCATCGGCGATAATCGGAATTTCCCGGTTCATAATCGGTAATGTTACCGTTTTTCCGATTAAATGTTTGTAGCGAGGATCATTGGGATTGACTGCAACTGCGGTATCGCCTAACATGGTTTCAGGGCGAGTTGTGGCGACTTCTACATAACCATTCCCTTCAGTTAAAGGATAACGAAAATGCCACAAATTCCCCTGAACTTCTTTATTTTCAACCTCAACATCTGACACCGCAGATTCACTCGCAGGACACCAATTTACCATGTATTGACCGCGATAAATTAGCCCGTCTTCATACAACCGAACAAAGGCTTCAATTACTGCATTGGCTAACCCAACATCGAGGGTAAAACGTTCTCTCGTCCAGTCAGCAGAAATTCCTAAACGTCGCAGTTGTCCTGTAATTGTACCGCTTGATTGTTCTTTCCATTCCCAAGCCCGTTCAAGAAATTTTTCTCGTCCTAAATCAAAGCGAGTTTTTCCTTCTTGTTTGAGTTGTCGTTCAATAACACTATGAACCGCAATACTCGCATGGTCAGTTCCGGGAAGATAAAGCGTATTATAGCCTTTCATCCGATGATAACGAATGAGGGTATCAATCAAGGAATTATTGAAAGCGTGACCCATGTGCAGGCTTCCCGTGACGTTGGGGGGCGGAATCATAATACAATAGGGTGAGCCGGGATGGTTGGGGTCGGCTTTGAAGGTTTGTTTCTCCTCCCAGTAGGTTTGCCATTTGGCTTCGGTGGTAAACGGGTCGTATTTGCTGGGAAGGTTAGGGATAGTTGAGGTCATGGGCGATAATTGCAGACAATGTGAGCGTTTTGATGCTCTTAACATTTTGCCACAAAGCCAGAAGACCTAGAAACTTAATCTCGAACTTCTCAACTTTTACGGAAATTTCTACCAACAAAAAACAAACTCCCTGGGTTAGAGGGAGATAAGCGTTTGATGGGGTTTTGTTTTAATAATCCTCAAGTGGTTTGACAAGCTTTAGAAACGGTTGAAAAAGACGTTAAAATTGTGATTGATCAGTACAAAAGGATTTATATTCCGAGCGATGTTACTAATACTGCAACGTTTGTTCGCTCTGTTTCTCGGTTGTCAAAAATCAGACTACTGCTCATAATATTCGTAAGTGTCGCCATCGCACACACTCACACCGGATTGAATTAAAGCCCCTTCTCCGACTGTTCCCTCGGCATTTGGCCCTAAAACGCCCATGAAGTCGTACAGACAATCTCCGCGACCATCATCAATTACAATAGTGACTGATTCTCCAGGTCCAAGAACGTCACTACCTAAAATATCTTCTTCCCAGTCCTCAACTTGAGGGGGTGAAGCGTAGAACTCTTGTAAATTGCGACTGGTACGATTAACTAAGGTAAAGCTAACACTTTCAGTTTCGGCTTGAGCTTGCGTAGCGAACAGACCTATGATTAAGACTAACCCAAACACTACCCTTGATTTCAACATTGCTATTGCCCTGCTGTGCTTTATTAATTCGAGTCTACTGCTACCCACCCTCAAGTCGCATCAGGACATTTACGGAATTCTGTTGATGTCTCACTGTCTCGAAAATCCGTAATTTCACGTAAATAGATGACAGGTATCGGGAGGTGGGGTTCCGGGGAAGACCTGATGAAGAAATAAGTAAATTTACCTCTCCACAGTTGAACAAGAATAGTTATAATAGTGAACAGGTTCTGCTGCGGCGTTGGTGACTGCCTTTATGTTTTTTTGATCTGTAAATCTCAATATTCGGGAACCAGAGAAACTTTGAGTGGCAGTATACCGGACTTAGCATCCGGAAACTTCAAGCTCAACAAAGGTACCCACTTTAAAAAAGTATATTGAGGTCAAAAACTGGGGTAAAACGGCGCTGCGGTAAGCCTACATCTGAACGATACAAGTGTGTTCTCCAGTTTGTCCTGTGTGAACACCAAGATGTTTGTAGGGTTTTTGAGAATTTTCAAGTTTGGGAGGATTTAAGCCAGTCCGATGCTAAGATTGGCTTAAATTTTTTTACTTTTTAGTCTTATGTCTGTGCCTAAAACGGGTTTAGAAATGTTCCAGCAACGGCTTGTCGCTCTCTATAACAAGCAAATATACACCCGTTTACCAACTCCTGCTTTTACTCCCCTTTCTCGGGACTGGATACAGATTTTTCACGATGAAGCTCAGTTAATGAAACAAGTCATTGCTTCTCAATCTAATTCTACACGTTTGGGGGTTTTATTGGGGGATTCTCTAAGTATGTGGTTTCCCGCTTCTTTGCTTCCTGAAGGAAGATTTTGGCTAAATCAAGGGATTTCTGGAGATACAACCGGAGGAATTTGTAAACGGTTGTTTGCTTTAGATGCGGTTAAACCGGATGCAATTTATATTCTCGCTGGAATTAACGATTTAAAGTTAAAAACGCCGCTCAAGATTATTATAACAAACTATCGCCGCATTTTGCAAGATTTACAACAAAAACATCCGAATTGTCAGCTTTTTGTTCAATCTTTATTTCCGACTGCATTACCCAGTCAGTTTTTATCTTTTACCCTTCCCAATTCTCAAATTCTGCAACTCAACCAAGAACTGAAAATACTCGCTCAACAAGCAGGTGCTATTTATCTCGATTTTCATTCTCGCTTTAGCGATCATTCAGGTAATTTGCAGTCAAAATTCACAACAGATGGATTACATTTAAGTCTGGTTGGTTATCAAGTGTGGCAATTTGCTTTATCTCAAAGCGAATCTCGTTTGGCAAAAAAAAGAGATGAAAAGTATCAGAAATGGCTGCTATCTTCGCCCGAATTTAAGTTAAATGGAAAGTCCTATCGTTGGATTTCCTACAGCGTTAAACCGCGAGATACTTTAAAAACGATTGCTCTGGAAGTCTTTGGAACGGATGAATTTGACTACTGTGATTTGATTGCCATCCGAAATCAGCTCATTTCTGAATCGGTTCAAGACTATCAACGGCTTGAAATTCCTGTGATTCAATCCCCTGATTAAACCGACCAAAAATCTAAATAAGTAAAAGCAGACTCTCTACTGAATGTGAACTTCGAGTTTCTAGTCTGCTTTGATCACAACTTTTAAGGATTAATCTATAGAGACATGGGATTGGCTTGTCGAGAAGCCATTTTTTCAAAATAAGCTTGAGTTTGTTGTAACATTTGCTCGCGACTATCTTTACCTTCTTGAGTCAAAGCGGGAACCAAGTTACGAGCCTGCAACGTCATGTGAAGTTGAAGGTCAGCCACATACTCGCTGACATCGTGATGCAGTGAACAAGACGGATATTGTGTCATCTGTGAATGTGAATTCAAAGTGTTCTCCTGGTGGTAAGTCAACTGCAATCGGTAAACACCTCTAGACAGTATCATGCAGAACAGGCTTTCTCGTCAAACGCTTAACGATCTGTAATCCTGAGTCCCAAAGTCGTTTATACTCTGTTACATTTCACTTGGCGACCCTAAACGAGAACCTGATCAACAGAAGACCTACTGGGAATTGCTTTTGGTTGAAAAAATGTTAATAGCCTAGCCCATAGTGGGTAAGCTAAAACAGATTTGAAACCACCTGATGTGTATTCCCTTAAAGATGCAACAGTCAAGTCCTAGCAAGGGTTTGGGATTCTCCCTTCACCTCCGTTAGACTTCTGCTTGATTGTGTTCATTTTTACAATGATCCTTCACAGTATTCACATTTGAACTGTCCACCTGTTCACGAACACGAGTGTTATGGCTAATATTATCGGTGCTGAAGATCCAGATTTACTTGAGGGAACACTTGAGGCTGACCTCATTCAAGGACTAGCAGGGGATGATACCCTGATTGGTTTCCTGGGTAATGATACGCTACAAGGAAACTCAGACAATGACTCGATTCTCGGAAGTCGAGACGATGATCTATTGCAAGGGGACGAGGGAAACGACTCTCTATTCGGCGAATTTGGGAATGATACCGTTGAAGGCGGCTTAGGAGACGACTTTTTATTCGGTAACGAAGGGGATGACTTCATCAGTGATATTGGCGGAAGCGATACCCTCTATGGCGGTCAAGGCAATGATACGCTTGTTAACTTAGAAGGCAATGACCAACTATTTGGCGATCTCGATAATGATATCCTCTACACAGGCTTAGGCTTAAACACCCTCACCGGAGGAGCGGGAGCAGACTTATTTGTGATTGGTCGCTCACTCAATGGCGGCTTAACAGATATTATTACTGATTTTCGAGCCGGATTTGATTTAATTGCCTTAACAGATGATTTAGAATTTGAAGATTTAGAATTCGTTCAAACCGGAAACGATACAACGATTATTGATCGCGAAAGTCGGGAAGAATTGGCGATTTTACAAGCCACTCAACGCAATACTCTGATTCGCTCGAACTTTACCAAATCCATCTCGACAATTACTTCTGTCGTGGAGTTTAGTGAACAATCCATTCAAATTCGAGAAAATCAAACTTCTGCTTTTGTAGAAATCGGCATTCAACGCACAGGTTCTCCCCTCAACACCGTTGGCGGAAAATTGTTGTTATCAGAAGCGAGTTCTTCGTCCGATGATTTAGACTTGTCCCCTGAAGGAATTGAAGTTATTTTTGCTCCCTTTGAAACCTTCAAACGAGTAACTATTCCTATTAATAACGATGATCAATTTGAAGGAGATGAATCGATTAGTTTGCGGTTAACTGATCCGATTGGCGGCGCCACTATTGGGGAACAGAGCGAATTAGTGGTTAATATTGAAGATGATGAGCGACCCCCTACGCCGACTCCGACACCCACCCCCACACCCGACGACGATACACTGATTATTCCTCCCACTCCGCCGATTACTGCCTCAACGGTTTCGGTTTCCGTATCACCGACAAACGTTCCAGAAGATCAAGGTCAGGGATTAGTTTACACTTTTAGCCGTTCTAGTGGTTCTCTGTTAACAGGGATTATTGTTGATTTTGCGATCGCAGCAAGTGCTGAGTTAGGAACAGATTATACCGTAACGGGAGCCTTAGAATTTTCCGACGGAGAGGGAACTGTTGTTTTTGCACCGAATGAATCTACAACTCAAATAACTCTCACTCCTGTTGCCAATGATATCTTTGAAGCGGATAAAACGATTGAATTAACGATCGCAGAATCGGGAACTTTGTATGAAGCTGATCCAGCACGTCAGTCCGCCACAGCTACGATTGTCAACGACGATGATCCCCCCGATCCCCCTGTTTACGACTTTAGCAAAGCCGAATTTATTGGGGTTGAAGGCGATCCCGACAATCGGCAACAAGTTGAAATTATTGTGAGTCGCTCGGCGGATGTCGATTTAGAGTCACAAGTTGATATTATTTTAACCGATGGAACAGCGATTGAGGGAACTGATTATAACAGTCCGCCTCAGCCCACTCCCCTGATCTTTTTACCTGGAGAAACCGAAAAATCGGTATTCGTTGATCTGATTCCCAATACAGAGGAACAACCCTCAAGAAGCCTAAATCTCAGCTTTGATAACTTCCAAATTATTGCAGATGGTAATCCGATTATCGGTGGACAAGCAGGTGTCAATAACCCAGCCGCCACAATCACAATTAACGACGATGACGGTGCCACAACCTACGAGTTTAACAACTCCTTGTTTACAACCTCCGAAGGCGATGTTTTAAACACTGTTGATGATGTCGTTGAAATCATTCGGACAGGACGCCTTGATCCTTCTTCGGTGACGGTAAACTTGCAGGGAATTAATAACGCTTTACCGGGTGTTGACTTTGCCCCAGGGCCAATTACAGTTGATTTTGCAGCGAATCAAACCATTGCAACAGTTCCCATTGAGATCATCGGAAATGTGATTCCGCAGCCGAATAAAACGGTCAGGTTATCGTTAGCCCCTTCTACCGGACAACAGGTTGGGACGGAAAATCCGACGGCTAATTTAATTATTGTTGATGATGACGATATTCCCACCTACGACTTTACCACCAGTCAGTATACAGCCAGTGAAGATGACGGGATAACAGAAGTCGTAACTGTTCTTCGCAGTGGAAATGCCGAGGCGGCGTCCTCGGTAGATGTGGTTCTGACAACGGCAGCATCAGACGGCGCTATACCTGGAGAAGATATTACACCCGAACGAGTTACCGTGAATTTTGCGATCGGTGAAACCACTCAAACAATACCTCTAGAAATCATAGACGATACGATAGAAGAAGAAGCCGAAGCGGTGAATTTACGCTTTGAAAACTTTGCGCCCCTGGGAAAAACAGGTAACACGTTCCCGACTGCGAATTTATCGATTTTAGATAATGATTCGCCTCCAGTTTACAATTTTTCTTTGGCGAATTTCAGCACCGTTGAAGGTAACAGTATTAATTCAACAACTGTCGTTGAAGTCTCTCGTTCCGGGGAAACCACTAATGCTTCTCGGGTGGATGTGGTTCTGACTCAGCAAACTGCCGAAGCGGGTACTGATTATGTAAACAGCCCGATTACGATTGAGTTTGCTCCGGGTGAAACGAGCCAAATTGTACCGATTCAAATTTTAGGTGATGATCGCGTCGAAAGTGATGAAACGCTGGGATTGAGTTTTGACAATTTCATCATTATTGGTAACAATGGTCAGGCTATTGAGGGCGGACGGGCTGGAACATCGCAACCGCAGTCAGTTTTAACAATAGAAAATGATGATACGGCGACGGTTTCTATTACCGCTATTCAAGCCAATGCAATTGAAGCAGATCCGAGTCGAGAAATAGAGGCTCAAAATGGTACATTTCAAATCAAGCGTACACCAAATCCGGTGGGTGAGTTAACCGTTAATTTGACAGTTTCAGGCAATAAACTGTTATTAACTCAGCTATTAACTCAGCCAGAATTTGAGTTGAAAATTGGTGAGGACACTGTTCCGATAGTAGTTGATGCAGAAACAAATACCGCAACTGCAACGGTAACACTTCCCAATCAAGCGGCGAGTGTGGATATTACGTTAGTTCCGCTTGATGATGATCAAGCAGAAGCTGATGAATCCCTGACGTTAACGATAGCAGAAATCGACGATTCTGAATATGTGATTGATTCGCAAGATAATCAAGCAACGGTTACTCTGTTGGCGAATGATACACAAGTCACCCGTTTAACGGATAGCGATCAAATTGACGATGAACAGGCTTATTTTGATGCGGTTGAGGGTTCGTTGCGACAAGCATTAATTAATGCTGAAAGCTTTGCGGGTGACAATACGATTACGTTTGCTCCTCAAGCTGATGGTGTTAATACGATTGATTTGGTTGCAGCATTACCCAATATTAACAGTGATGGTCTGACTTTAAACGGCAATAATGTACCCGGATTAACTGTTCAACGTAGCGCGGCGGAAGGTACTCCTAATTTCCGGATTTTTACAGTTAATGGTGGCAATTTCACTCTTTCTAACTTAACACTTGCCAACGGAATTGCACCGAGAGCGGACTTAGGAGATACCTCCAGTCCATCTACCCCTGAAAACCGAGGAGGTGCTATCAGTATTTCCGGCGGTACTGTAGATATTTTCAATACGGTTATTGAGGGGAGTCAGGCGAATAATGGTGGAGCAATTGCTAATGCGGGTACCTTGAGGATTTTTAATAGTACAATCCGTGATAATACAGCAATTAACGGGGCTGGTATTGCTATAATTGACGGGGGAGTGAGTGTCACCAACAGTACAATTGCAGACAACGATGCGCTCCGAATTGGTGGAGGTGCTTTTCTCTCTTTTGGTGAATTAACGGTCACAAACAGTACAATTGCTCGCAACACAGCTCTACTGGATGGTGGAGGTGTGGGAGGGAATTTCACTACCGGTCGGCTCAACTTAAAAAATACAATTGTTGCCGCGAATCAAGCTCCCAGCGGTACGGATATTTCACCCGCTCCGGAGACATTTCCGGTCAGCAGTGGGGGCAACAATTTAATTGGAAATGCTACGGATACAGCAGGTTTTAATCCGGCAATTGGTGATATTATTGGTACTATTGATGTTCCAGTTGATGCCTTGCTGGTTCCCGGATTTAACACGCAAGGATTGACTCCAACGATCGCATTATCAATAGGAAGTCCAGCGATTAATGCGGGAGATGGAGATTTTTCAGGAGGATTTACAGATCCCGGAGCGTTTGATCAACGTCAGGTTGAACCTTTTGCTCGAATTGTTAATTTGATTGATATTGGGGCGTTTGAGTTCCAAGGTTAACCCATTTGTAGGGGCGCTCTTGCTTGCGCCCTGATATTGCTATAAACCCGGTTTTGCAAATAAACTGGGTTTTCTATTTACCCGAAAAACTGCTATAATATCTTTCAGAATAGACCGAAATCAATACAGTTGTAGTGCTTAAGTTCATTGACCTATTTGCGGGAATAGGGGGTTTAAGATTAGGGTTTGAAAAGGGAATTGAGTCTATTGGTTTGAGGGGAGAATGTGTGTTAGCTAGTGAAATTGATAGCGACGCCAATCAAGTCTATTCTCAAAATTTTCAGCACATTCCCGCCGGAGATATTCGCCAAATTCAATCTTTACCTGAACATGATGTTTTACTCGCTGGTTTTCCTTGTCAGTCTTTTTCCTATGCGGGAAAAAAACAAGGCTTTGGGGAGATTCGCGGAACACTATTTTTTGAAATAATGCGGCTGATTGACACCCATAAACCCAAAGTGTTAATCTTGGAAAATGTGCGGGGTTTAACCACCCATGATAACGGTAAAACTTTAGCGACCATTGAACATGAAATCCAATTAAGAGGCTACAGTTTTTATAAATTTGTTTTAAATAGTGTTAACTTTGGCTTACCTCAAAATCGGGTTCGCGTTTACATGATTGGGGTATTAAACGCATCTCCTCAATTTAACCTGATTTCAGACGTAGGGCCGAAAGATACTCATGCTTATAATGCAGTTCAGCTTAATTCTTATAGTTTAAACGATTTACCACCAAAAGTCAAAGATATTCTCGAAGAAAATCCAGATTCATCGTTTGATTGTTCACCGGAATTTGTACAAGCCTTAAACAAAGTGGTTCAGGGAGATTTTAACAAATTACATGGAGTTAGATTAATTGACTATCGGGGTGGAAATTCTATTCATTCTTGGGAATTGGGTTTGCGAGGAGAATGTAGCGAAGATGAAATCAATTTAATGAATTTACTGATAACGGAAAGACGCCAGAAAAAATTTGGCAAACATCAAGATGGTAAACCGTTAAATTTTGAACAAATTGCTAGTTTTTTTAAACATCCGAATCTCCCCAAAATATTAGAGTCTCTTGTCAAAAAGCGTTATTTACAAATGACCAACGGACAATATAAACCCGTTTCAGGTAACTTCTCTTTTGAAGTTTATAAATTTCTCGATCCAGAGAAAGTATCTGTCACCTTAGTCGCGAGTGATGCGAATCGAATTGGAGTTTATCACAATAATAGAGTTCGTCGAATTACGCCTAGAGAAGCCGCCCGTTTACAGGGATTTCCCGATAGCTTTCAACTTCATTCTAATCCCAAAAAAGCCTTTTATCAATTGGGAAACTCAGTAAGTATTAATGTAATTACCGCTATTACTCAAGATGTCATATCGATCATCTGGAATAATTCAATGCAGAATATTACCTGTAATATCATGTCCGGTTGAACAGTTATAAATAAACGACAGAGGAGTCAGGAGTCAGGAGTCAGGAGTCAGGAGTCAGGAGGAAATCAAGAAGAAGAAAGAGGAGGATTATGAGAAAGTTTTTTATCACTAATTATCCGGACATGATATAGCAGAAATCAGGAGACAGGAGACAGAATTGAAACCTTTATCATAAAAGGATTTGACAGAAAAACAGTGTCCTAATCAACTCTTTCTCTGCTATATAACACAATTATAACTTGGTTCAGGAGATAAAATTTCTATTGAGCAAAATTCAAACCCTAAAAAACATCCTGATCTATTATAATGTAATTAAAGTCACAGCAATTTTCCCCCCAAAACAAACATCAACATCGGTTTCAGGCGTGCGTTGACGTTCGCTGTAATTCCCAATATAAAAATAATCTTCCCCTTCTACTTTATAATCAATCGGTAACGGTTTTGTAGACGGTTGACAAAAGACTATTTCCGGTTCGGGTGCGTCCGGTTCAAGATAGGGAAAATTCACATTCCAAAAACTTCCGGGTTCTAAAGGACGGTTCAATAAGTCTTTTAAAACAATTTGACTCCAGCTTGTTGTTTGTTCCCAGTTAACAGATCTTCCCCCTTTTCTATATTGAGAAAGCGCAATTCCACGAATTCCATGAAAAGCCGCTTCTCTCACCGCAGCAACCGTACCCGAAATATACACATCTATGCCTAAATTTCCCCCAGAATTAATACCTGAAAGCACCCAATCAATTTGGGGACAAAAATGAGTAATCGCCAGACGAATACAGTCAGCCGGAGTACCCGCAACAGCGTATTCAGTATCACAACGATGTTCAACATGAATGGGTGATCTTGTTGTTACTTTATGACCACAACCGGATACTTCTTGTTGGGGGGCGACAAATATTCCTTGATGGTTAATCGCTTCTGATAATGCGCGAATACCCGGTGCATCAATACCATCATCATTCGTTAGTATAATCGTCATCTTGAATTTCAATGAGTTGATTTGAGGGACAGTAACAGTTTATAGCGGTTTTCAATTAAATGAGAGTGAGAAAACAAATTAAAAACCCGGTTTCTCAAAGATACCGAGTTTTTGGGGTCTACTTCACGGAAAATATTTTTTCTAATTAAACTTGTGCGGTTTCAGTGATTGTAGTATTAGTTAATTGTAGCGGTGAATTTGCCCTGACAGCCCGAAACATTCCAAACCGACAAAGACCCGCCCCAAACGCTAACCGCATCAACAACAAAGTCGGCACTTCTCGCAAAGATTTAATAAAACCCGAGAAACCAAAACTCACTAATCCCTGGGGTCTGGCAATTCCTTGCCAAATCGAATCGAACCAAGAAGGTAGGGTTTGTTTTGTCCAATCTGCGGTGCTTACCTGCCCTTCTACAAGCCCCGTTTCAGCTAATAGTTCGGAAAAGCCTTCTATACTGGAAAAAGCCGGATGTGACCATTGATCGAGGAGTTGACGCATCACAGGTTTTTCCCAAACATTAAGCGGAATTTGCCGATCATCTCGTTGATTCCAGTCAGCCACAACCAACACGCCACCAGGTTTGACGACTCGCAGCAACTCTTTAGCAAAAATCGCTTTATCCGGCATATGGGGGCCTGCCTCAACAGACCATACTACATCAAAACTTTCATCAGGGAAAGACAGCGCCATTGCATCATCGACTTGAAATTTAGCATCAATTTCTGCGGGTGTCAACTCCTGGGCGCGTTTGACTTGTTGGGGGCTAATCGTCACTCCAGTCACAGAAAATCCGTAATCTTTGGCTAAAATACGACTACTTCCGCCTATTCCACAACCCACATCTAACAGCGTTGTTCCTTGGGGTAATTTGTCTAAACCGCCCCAACGCACCATCTCATCTACAAAGTCGATTTTGGCTTGTAAAAAGTCTTTTCGTTGCGGGGGGGAACCATAATGACCGAGGTGGATATGTTCGCCCCAATAGAATTCTAAAATACCATCTTCCGTCCATTGATCGTAGGAATTGGCAACCGAATCAGAGGATTGATAACGGCGAGGGGTAATTAAGTACAAGACAATACCGATGGTCAAGATAATCAGGAAAAGTCCCAGGATGTTAACGAAATTCATTGAAAGAAAGGATTGATATTTTTTGACGATTTGACTCTTAATTTAGCACGAAGTTAGAGTCCTTGAGAACTGAAAGACTGTTGTTCGGGGAAAAACTGAGGAGGAATACAAGCAATAATTCCTTTTCTCAGAAGTTCTGGTCGTTTTTTGTACGCTAACTTCTCCTGGGGAGTCATTGCATAATATTGGTTCGCACAATCTAAAACAGAATCAACTGCATTTTCCGCCGGAAGATCTCCGAAGATATAAGTGGGTTTATTCTCAGCAGAAAAAGCAACAACACAAGCCCGTTTGCAAGCACTCATACAACTCACAGCTTGAATCAAAAATCCTGGCTTTAATTCTCTGATTTCTGAGAATTCAGAGAGTTTTTGCAGCAGTTTTTCGCCGCCACTTTCCCCGACTCGTTTCCCTGATTCCCAGGTACTCGCACAGCTTGTACAGACAAAAATGGTGTGTTTAGTCATTATAATTTTTCAGGTGAACCACAATGGAACACCCGGTTTTTTTGAAGACAATGAACGGTTAGCAATTCAACCTCAAGTCAGTTGATTTGCTGAAAGCAGAAGTGATGCTTCTAAGTAAAAACCTACTGTAGCGGGATATCAAAAGCTAAGTAAGCCGTATTACATCGAGAAAAACGTAACGGATTGAATCTTGACATCCTCTCCGCCGTAAACAACGGAGATTCCAAACATCACTGTTTGGGCTTCCTCTTTCTATGAGTTGACTTACAAGGATTGGGTTTCCCCGCCCAAGCAGAGATCAGTCTCTCGGGAGGCGTTGATTTCCATCTGCCCGACGGTATTTTAAAAACAGATATTAAGCGGAAAAACGGATTAAGCTACGTGTGAGAAGCCTAGATTTATGCGTTTTACAGTCAAGTTAATCCGTTAATCTATTTCTTATCCGTTTCTTGATTTGATAGCTGTTTTAATGCAGATTTTAGAATGTTTTTGGCGGCGTTTTCATCCCGGTCTGCTACATACCCACAGTGAGGACATTTGTGAGTCCGGGTGCTGAGAGTTTTGACAACCTTCTCACCGCAGTTTGAACAATTTTGAGACGTGTATGCAGGTTCAACGGCAATCACCGGAACCCCATAAATTCTCCCAAAATATTCCAACCATTCTCTAAATCTGTACCAAGCAGCATCGTTAATTGACTTGGCTAAATGATGATTTTTAACCATGTTCCGTATCCGTAGATTTTCTATCGCTACCAAGTCGTTAGACTGTATGACGTGTTGGGCCTGTTTACAAACCAAATCATTACGTCTGCGTGAAACTCTTAGATGCGCCCTACCTAACCGATTCCTGGCTTTTTTACGGTTTTGGCTTCCCTTTTTTTTTCGAGATAATCGACGTTGCAGCTTTTTAATTCGTCGCTCATCTTTTCTTAGAAAACGGGGATTCTCTACCTGTTTACCTGTTGAATCAGTGTAGAAATGGTTTAAACCGACATCCAAACCTGTTTGTTTGTTACTGAGTTCTTTGTTTTCCTCCCTTTCATGGTCTATCAAAAATTGAGCATAGTAACCATCGTGCCTTCTAATCACCCTAACCCGTTTAATTTGTTGGAGTTGATAGAAGTGCAAATCTCGACTTCCCCAAAGCTTAAATGTCCCCGCTTGAAACTTGTCGGAAAAGGTTAAATAGCGTCTATCCTCTGAAAGTTTCCAGCCCGAAGTTTTGTACTCAACTGATGCTCGGACTTGGTACTTTTTAAATTGGGGAAAGCCTTTTCGACCTGGTATTTTTTTCCGACAATTTTGATAAAATCGTTCAATTTAAAACAGATAGGATAAGGATTTAACGGATTAAGCTATCTGTGAGATGCCAAGATCTATGCGTTTTACAGTTAAGTTAATCCGTTCTTCCGCTTCTCTATCGGTTTTTAAATGGATGCCCATGCTCTCTCTGCGTGTGCTTGTCGAGCCATAGAATTGAGTTGGTTTACCCAGGGAAAACTCCGATTGTCTGACAACAGTTTGCAGTAGGTATAAGCATCGTTACGACTTTTGATTTGACCGTCTATCCATGCTTTAATGATGCTATTGCGAACGAAACGACCAGTACGAATAGCTTCATCTAACTTTTTGTACTGGGCAACAGTTCCTTGTAGCTTCATTTCATAGACAATCATGTTTATCATTGTCGCTCCACGATAAGTTATTGTAGCATACAATAATCCGTCGTGAACGACGGGGCTTTAAACCTGTTTTTTATTGGTAAAAAGACTAATTCAAACACTATCTGTACCTCGCAGACGCGCAAATTAAACAACAATAATCGGCGGGCATCCTGACTCTGAAACTTAATATAAGCCTCATCACAGTTGCGGGACAGCGACGGATTTGCACCGAACTTTCCCCCTTGCGTCTAATGACTGCTCCCCATTAGAACCGATAAGCTGAATGATATCATAAAAATCCCAAAATGAGATCGAAAGATTGAAAACGATAAAATTGAAGCAACACCCTAGAAAGAGAAGTGTCGTTATGGCGAACCCACTTAAATCCCAAACTATTTTAACCTCTATTCCTCCTTTGGAAAATGGCGATCGCTTAACTCGCCCCGAATTTGAACGACGTTACAATCAAATGCCCAATATTAAAGCCGAATTAATTGAAGGAGTCGTATATATGGCATCCCCTTTGCGACATAAACAGCAGGTCAAACCCCACAGTCAAATTATCACTTGGTTAGGCGTTTATCAAGCGGCTACTGCGGGTATTGATTTAAGTATTGAACCAACAGTTCGTTTAGATTTAGAGAATGAACCCCAACCCGATGGAGTGTTATTAATTGAAGCTGAAAAAGGCGGAAAAACTCAAATCACTGAGGAGGGTTATCTTGTCGGTTCACCCGAATTAATAGTAGAAATTGCCGCCAGTAGTGTATCTATTGATTTAGGAGATAAAAAACGAGTTTATCGACGCAATGGAGTACAAGAATATCTCGTTTGGCAATCCTATGAAAATCAATTCAATTGGTTTGTGTTAGAAAACGGAGAATATATTCAGTTGCAACCTGATGATGCAGGTATTATTCGCAGTCGTGTTTTTCCGGGGTTATGGTTAGCAGTGAATGAGTTATTAGCCGGGAACATGAAACAAGTTTTACAAGTATTGCAAAGGGGGTTAGAAAGCGTTGAACATCAAGCCTTTGTTGAACAGTTAGCACAGCGTTAATTTTTCAGACTTTAGAGAATGGAACCCATTTCAAAAAACATCGATTTCCCTGTTTTTCCGTAATTTCAGCACCCAAACGTTGATAAAAATTCAATCCGCGAATATTTCGACTATCTGCATTCCAGGCCAGATGAGTACAATCATTTTCTATCGCAATTTCAGCCAGATGATTCATTAACATTAACCCCGCACCCTGACTCCTGCTATCTTCGTCAATATACAAATCATCTAACCAAATACTCGGCTGACCCATATAGGAGGAATATCTAAAAGCATACAACGCAAAGCCGATTTCCCGTTCAAAGTTCTCGACAAATACAACGTAAGAAAAAGGAATTTTCCCAAATAGGGTTTTGCGAATTTTGTCTTCAGAAACTTTCAACACACCCGAAAACCCCCCAATATTACGATCAAACTCTGACTTCTTCTGAATAAACGAAAAAATCAGCGAAACATCCTCTACAGTAGCCGATCTAATATTCATATTTAAGTCAAAATAGAACCCCCTAACATTCGTTGATACCGTCGGTTTAACTCCTGCTGCATTAACGGCCAACGGTTTAACGTTTCATCCTTTTCTATCACTTTTTGCGCCGCATCTCTTGCCAATTCTAACACCTCCCGATCTTCAACTAAACTCGCTAAGACAAAATCCGGTAATCCTGACTGACGAGATCCCAAAACTTGACCTGGCCCCCGCAACTGCATATCCATTTCAGCGATAAAAAATCCATCTTGAGACTCTGCAAGAACCTCTAGCCTTTCTCTGGCTTCTGGCGTTGAACTTCCTGCCATTAATAGACAAAAAGATTTGTGTTTACCCCGTCCAACTCGTCCCCGTAATTGATGCAATTGAGATAACCCAAATCGTTCCGCATTTTCGATTAACATCACCGTTGCATTCGGAACATCCACCCCCACTTCTACCACCGTTGTAGAAACCAGAATTTGCGTCTTTTGATCGCGAAATTGACTAATCGCTTCATCTTTTTCCGCACTACTCAGACGACCATGTAATAAACCAATTTGAAATTCTGGGAAAATTTTCGTTTGCAGTTTTTGATGTTCCTCCACTGCTGAACGGACATCTAACTTTTCCGATTCTTCAACTAACGGCAACACCACATAAACCTGTCTTCCCTGCACAATTTCTCGTCGGATTAAATCATAGGCTTCATTGCGTTGTTTCCCCATCAAAATAGTCGTTTGAATCGGTTGACGCCCCGGCGGAAGTTCATCCAATTGACTGACATCTAAATCCCCATGTAACGTTAACGCTAATGTACGCGGAATGGGCGTCGCTGTCATCGTTAAAACATGAGGAGATTCACCTTTTTGTTGCAATTTAGCCCGTTGTTGCACCCCAAACCGATGCTGTTCATCAATCACCACTAACCCCAACCGATGAAAATTTACCGTATCTTGAATCAGCGCATGAGTTCCCACTAAAACAGGTAATTCTCCCGTTTCTAATTGGCTGTGAATTTGGCGACGTTTCGCTGTTTTAGTTGAACCCGTTAACAGTTCAACGCTTAAGTGCATTAAGTTAAACCAACTGACTAATTTTCGATAATGTTGTTCAGCTAAAACTTCCGTTGGCGCCATCAATGCCGTTTGATATCCGGCTTGAATAGCCGCTAACATTGCCACAACTGCGACTACTGTTTTTCCTGCCCCTACATCCCCTTGAACCAACCGATTCATCGGTTCAGAAGATTGTAAATCAATCAGAATTTCTTTGATGACTCGTTGTTGAGCATTCGTTAATTTAAACGGTAAAATTTCATCAAACTGTTGAATCAGTTTTCCCGTCGGAGCAAGAACAGCGCTAGTTGCCGCTTTTTTTTGAGATTGACGTCGTTGTAACAGTCCTAATTGTAGATAGAAAAACTCATCAAATACCAAACGGCGACGGGCTGCGGCTAAACAGTCTCTATCTGGGGGAAAGTGAATATTTTGAATCGCATCTTGTACTCCAATCAGTTGATAAATATCCAATAAACCTTGAGGTAACGTATCTTGCAACTGGCTCGTTGTTGGTAAAACCGATAAAACCGATTTTCTAATTAAGTCAGCACCCACCCCTTCACTCAGGGGATAAACAGGCACCACCCGACCAATTTTCATCGAGTCAATTTGCCCCCCTTCTTGGTCTAAAACTTCCAATTCAGGATTATCTAAAGTAATTCCATATTTATTACTTTTCACTAACCCCGAAGCCGCGACAATCGTACCCTGTGGGTAGTTATATTTTTGCTTATTTTGCCATCCCGCATTACTATATCTCGGCCCTGCGAAAAAACGACTAATTTTGAGTTGTCCGGTACTATCCGTTAAGATTAAATCTAAAATCGTTAATTTCTTATTTCTAGGACTGCTAAAACAGTTACACCGTTTAACCTTAGCAATCAGTGTTACTGTTTCTCCCGGAACTAAATCTCGAATCGCAACTTGACGAGCATAATCAATATGATCTCGCGGATAATAGTATAATAAATCATAAACCGTATACAAGCCCAGTTTCGCTAAACGATATGCATTTCTAGGCCCGACGACGTTCTCTAAAGGTTGTTCTAAAGAAGAAGCAGCATTCGGTGATTTCTCAACAATTGGTAGGGTTTGAATCAGGGAATTTGTCGGAATAGATGCCGGAATTTGTTGACTTCTTTCAGTGATTTCTTCGACTTTTTCACGACAGTCAAGACTTCGCTGCATTTGCAACAAAAACCGCCTTGTATCATCCAGAAGGTTTTCTCTATCTTGCAGACTTTTTTCTGAATAATTCGCAAACGCATCTACCATTTGTTGACAGCGATTTTTAGAGTCTCCGGGAACAAGGTTAAAAAGTTCGTTTAAGCTAATATACAAAAACTCGTGAAATTGGTGATGCTTTCCCTGAACATTATTAAATCCCCTTTCGGCTTCAACTGCAATTGCTTTTTGTAAACGCTCCCAGTCTGGTTGGTTACTTTTCATTGTTCCAGTTGAGTAAAAAATAGAAGTTTATCTGATTTTATTAATCCAATTAAACGGACTCCAAGTCATTGAAAACTAAAAAATCAAAACATTGGCTTGTCTATCCTTTATAGGGTAACAGCATGAAGCTGTCTTCCTCTAAAAGTATAGAAGTTTTTAACTTGAAAAATCAAGAAAATTCACTTTTATTTGACATTTTAGGAAATTTTCGCTAAGATAATAGCATAGGCTAGTCTGGGGTTGTTCGCCCCTACACTTGAACTATAAATCAACACCAGAAAATAGCCCGTTAACCCTTCGCCTCTTAGCTTCTACGGCTTCAGTGTTTAAGCGTTCTGCTCAAACCAACTGGCTCGCCAAGCCGCCTCAGCTTCTAACACAGCCCGTTCTCGTTGTTTCTTCTGATAATTGCGTCCCAGCTTGTTCAACTGAGCAGAGAGATTGCGAATCTGATGACGTTTTGACATCACGGCTGTATCTGCAAATTCAACTTCAGACAGACGCAGATGCACAGCCATCACACGAGTCACATTAGAAATCTCCTCGTCCTCGATGTCTTCGGTTTCAATCATCAAGTTCAGGAGGTTAGGCGGACTCGCAACAGTTTGTGCCGAAGTTTCCGCTAGATAAGCCGCTTCTAAAAGGGCTTCTGGTAATTTTTGGGGGAAAATCTCGGATTTTTGTAAGCATCGGTTGGTATCGCGAGACAGGGTTTTCAAAAAAGCATGAATTGATTTTTCCAGCTTTTCTTGCCACAAAGCCAACCGTTCAGGAGAACTCAAGGGCTGCGGAAGAGCCTGTTGAATCAAAAAATCACTAGAGACTTCAACAGATTCATCTTCGGGGGTGAAATCTTCTTCTAAAGAATCATCGTCCTCTGGTTGTTCCTTCAAAGCTTGAGAGGCGGAGGAAAGTTGCACCAGAGACAGCAACGTTTTTTGAGCGTTTGTAGCTAACGTTTGCAAATTTTGTTGAAATTTCTGCCGTTGTGAAAAGGAAAGCTTCAGAAAAGATTCTGGATAGCCCTGAGTACATAAATGATAACTCGCCAGAATCAACTGTTGGCGAACTGCTTTTCCTAAAGCCGTGAGATAATTTTCATAGGCGTGATCAAATTCATGAGCTAACTTGGCGATTGCCTCTTCTAAAGAAGCGAGATCCTCCTCTATGGCTTTAAGCGATCCTGTCATTTCTGCAATTTGATGGAGAAAGCGTCAATATTAAACCGTAAAAACTAATCCGTTAGTAGGGTTCAGGTGTCAATTCTTAGCTAGAACAATATTCGGAAAAACTGCCGAATCATTCATTTTCCCAATTCTCAATCCAATTTCCGGTCTTCTACCTTGAGTCACTGAAATAGCTTAGATTTAAAAGCCCCAATCGCCTCTAATGATAATTTGAATCGGGGCTAATCAAACTTTTTTCAAGGTTATTTCTGTCCAAAAAACGGTGCTTATTCAGCCGTCTCTTCCTCTGCATCAACCCCCTCGCCCAGAATAAAGCGAGAAAAGCGACGCACTTTAATATTTTCTCCGAGAAGGGCAATGGTTTGTTTAACCAACTCTTCAACCGTAATATTTTGATCGCGAATATAAGGTTGATCCATCAACGCCAATTCTTTCAGACGCTTATCGATCCGACCTTGAACGATCTTTTCTTTAATATTATCGGGCTTTCCACCGAGATCATCGCGCTTCATCTCAATCGATTTTTCCTTCTCAACGATATCGCTGGGAATATTATCAACCGCAACATACTCCACATTCGGACAAGCGGCAATTTGCATGGCTACATTTCGCACCAGCGTTTGAAACTCTTCGCGACGCGCAACAAAGTCAGTCTCGCAGTTGACTTCAACGAGAACCCCAACGCGACCCCCAGTATGAATATAGCTGCCAACCAGTCCTTCACTGGCCGCACGACCCGCTTTTTTATCGGCCGAGGTAATGCCCTTTTGTCGCAGCCACTCGATAGCTTTGGTCATATCGCCATCTGTTTCTTTGAGTGCTTTTTTGCAGTCCATCATACCTGCGCCTGTTTTTTCACGCAGTTCTTTGACTACTTTTGCTGATATGTCGGCCATTTTTTCCTCTATTCCTTCTCTTGAATTTTTTTGAGTCGCCCTGAGACGAATGGTAAATGACCTACACCCAATTTTTGGGTTTGAGTCGAAAAAAGATTAAGTTTCTGGGTTCGGCACTATGCGCGAGTCCATCGGTTTTTCAATAGATCCGCACAGACCTGATGTTGCTACTATCGCTTTACGTGCTTCGTGTTAAGTGTTGGTACGCACGAATCCCAACTCTAGTAGACCAACATTTTTATGATTTTACCTCAATTTGAGGTCAACCGTCCTCAAACCGGGCTTGTATCCCGCTTAATTTCGGTCATCAACCCTGTATATAGTAGCACTTTCTACTGATTCAATTTTCGCTCTATTTCTCTTGCGTCCCCGAACGGGATCAGCATTGTTTGTTACAGGGCGCAAGCCCGAACCCAATTGGCTTAAATAGGTATTTTGCGCCCTTTTATCCCTCAGAACATTGAGACTGCTGAGTTTATTTTAATCCTCTTTATCGGGATCTTCTTCGTCTTCAATATATTCTTCGTAATCTTCACCTTCTTCGCCGAAGTCTTCCTCTGCACCATCGTAGTCGTCAGCAAATTCTTCAGCCAGATCTGGATCACCCTCCAGTTGACCGTGACGCCCTTCATAAATGGCATCGGACAGCTTCCCAACGATTAATTTAATCGCTCGAATGGCGTCATCGTTGGCGGGAATATGGATGTCAGCCAAGTCGGGATCACAGTTCGTATCCAACATCGCAATAATTGGAATTCCCAACTTTTTACACTCCATAACAGCGTTATGTTCCCGTCGCTGATCGATCATCACCACCGCATCAGGAGTGCGACGCATTTGTTTAATACCACCCAGGTATTTTTGCAGCTTCTCCAGTTCCCGTCGTAACACAGAAGCTTCTTTTTTGGGCAGATAATCAAGTTGACCGCTATCTTGGCGATATTCTAGCTCTTTGAGTCGGTCTACCCGAGTTTTGATGGTCGTCCAGTTGGTCAGCATTCCCCCTAACCAACGTTGGTTTACATAATAGGCTCCACAGCGTAGAGCTTCTTGAGCAATGATACCCGCCGCTTGACGTTTCGTACCCACAAACAGAAATTTCTTGCCTTGTTCAGAAGAAGTTCTAATATATTCATAGGCTTCTTCCATCAGTTGGGCGGTTTGCAACAAGTCAATGATATGAACTCCGTTCCGTTCTGTATAGATATACGGAGCCATTTTCGGATTCCAACGACGAGTCTGATGTCCGAAGTGAACTCCAGACTCTAACATTTCAGCGAGACTAATAACTGCCATTTTAAATTTAACTCCTTTCGGGTTAATCCTCCATCCCAGGGTTGATCTCTGACTTGGATTTGTCAAAAACACCCGAAACCCAGGATGTGTGAATTTTAGACAACCTCTCTATACTAGCAAAATAAGGTCATGTTTAACCCTATGGATGAATTTGTTTGAGAATCACCCGCAGGCGATCATAGTCATCTCGGAGTAAAATACTTAACGTGCGCCCCGCTTCAACCAGCCAAGAGCGATCGCAATTTCGCAGTTGATAAATGTGGCGAATTGCTGCTGCTGTTAGCGACTCAACAGGCGCTTGACTGACTTGCAGCAAAGTTCTTAGAAAGTCAAATTCCGTGCTGAAATGAATAATATCCGCAGGTTCGCAATGATAAACCGCCTGATGAATTTGCGGGGGACGAGGCGGAATATATTGATAAACAGTACCTCTGGGCGGTTCAATGCCATTCGTTCCTCTAGCCGGAGTCTCAAACCCAATAATCGCCGCTCTAAACTCCGTTTTCAACATTGCAAAAATCTGCGGTTGTTCTTCCCGCAACTCTTGCAAAGATAATCCCAACGCTCTAGCCCGATGTACCGAATCAATCGGACAGGTTGTTACATGATACACGATCGCATAAACTTGATTACCCGACTCCTCATCACTCGATTTGACCCAACTGCCAAACGGCGGCATTATCGGGAACGTCAGATCTTCCGGTTCGAGACATTGGGCTAAAAATTCGCAAGTTGTCGTCTCAATCACCTCTCCAATATGACGGTGATCACGAGTCGTTGTACTAAATTGAGGAAAGGGAAGACGCATAAGCAAACTTTTACAGTGACCAGCTTTTACAGTTATCAGTTATCAGTTTACAGTGACCAGCTTTTACAGTGACCAGTAAACAGTTATCAGTGACCAGCTTTTACAGTGACCAGTAAACAGTTATTAGTTGTCACTGTTGTCTGTTCACTGGTTACTGTAAACTGGTTACTGTTCACTGCTCACTGGTCACTGGTCACTGTTTACTGGTCACTGATTTGCACCTGCCGAATTTTATTTTGCTTTGGCTTTTCGGCCGGCTGTCGCATCAACGGGTTCAATTTCTGAAAGTCGAAACGTAACTAATTTATCCCAGTTTCCCCCTTCAAACAAAACAGCAACTTTACCATCGCTAATCCGTTGCACTTGTCCCTGAAAGCCGTAGTAAGTATCACCAGGGTTGATCACACGAACTGCTGAACCGGGGAGAATCATGGCTAATTCCTTAATTGATCTCTACATTCATTCAGTCTACAGAATATTCGAGAATTCGGAACGGAATATAATGCGATCGCTATTTTTGGGATTTTTGATAGATCCGGTTGTCACGTCAAAGCCGCTACAGAGACTTTCGCCGCAATCTGTTGAGCGATCGCTGTTAACGCTTTCGCCGCCGCCGAGTCGGGGTGAGAGATCACCACAGGGACTCCGTTATCGCCACCTTCTCGCACAGGCATTTCTAGGGGAATACCCCCTAAGAGGGGGACACCGAGTTCTTGAGCGGTTTTCTCGCCTCCCCCAGAACCAAAGATGTCGTATTTTTTCTCAGGCAGATCGGGCGGGATAAAATAGCTCATATTTTCAACAATCCCCAAAATAGAGACTCCCAGTTGTTGGAACATCCGTAAACCTTTACGAGAGTCCAGTAAAGAAACCGTTTGCGGAGTGGTGACAATCACAACCCCCGACATCGGTACCGCCTGAATCAGAGTCAGTTGAGCATCTCCGGTTCCCGGTGGCATATCTACAATTAAATAATCCAGTTCACCCCATTCGACTTGGTAGAGAAACTGACGAATAATCCCGTTGAGCATCGGGCCACGCCAGATTACAGGTTGATCGTGATCGATCAAAAACGCCATCGAAACCAACTTCACGCCGTAATTAAAGGCAGGTTCTAAGACTTCACCTTGTTTTCCTTGACGAACCATCACTTGGTAATCTGTCAGTCCCATCATCGTCGGATCGTTCGGGCCATAGATATCTGCATCGATCAGCCCGACTTTTGCCCCCGTTTGGGCCAGAGCAACCGCAACGTTAACGGCGACGGTACTTTTGCCGACACCGCCTTTACCACTGGAGATGGCGAGGATATTTTTAACGCCTTCTATGCCTTGGCGATCGGGTATCGATTTTTGTTGAGGAGTTTCGGCGGTGACATCAACCGTGACTCGTTGGACTCCTGGAAGTTGCTGCACTGCTTTTTGGCAATCTTCGACGATGAACTCTCGCAACGGACAGGCAGGAGTGGTGAGAACGAGAGTAAAGCTGACTTCACCCTGGTTGATTTTGACATTGCGGATCATATTGAGATCGACCAAACTCTTTTGAAGTTCAGGATCTTGTACAGGTCGCAGGATTTCTAAAACAGAACTGACATTCAGGGAATTTGACATCTTGTTGGTGATTGCAGCTAGTGAGTGGAGGAAGGCGATCGCATCGGTTGCGATTTCTGCCCTACTCTATTTTTGGACAGGAGTGAAATAATTAAGTTTTTTTGACAATATTTTAACTTGTGAGGGGTTCGGGGAGCTATAAGTCCCGCGCTTTACCAGTAGGGTCAGCGTCGGGATACATGGACACAAGAGCGTCGATTGAGGGGTACCGGTACGCGGAGCTTGCTACGATGCCCCGAAAATTGACACACTATCTATCGGTTCTAACAGAAAATATAAATCCGTTAGAATATAGCTATGTTGAACTTGACCTACAGCTACCGAATCTATCCAAGTCTTGACCAGGAAGGGCAAATGCTTGACTGGTTGGAGCAATGCCGTCGCGTGTATAACTACGCATTGGCAGAACGTAAGGACTGGATAAACTCGCGTAAATGCCCGGTCAATGCTTGCAGTATCAGGCAGGAATACATCATCCCTGCTGAGACACCCTATCCTGACTACTACAAACAGCAGAATGCGCTGACCAAAGCCAAAGAGGAGATTCCAGTCCTCAAGGCAGTTCACTCTCAGGTTTTGCAAGATGCTTTGAAGCGACTGGATAAGTCGTTCAAGTTCATGCAAGAGAGAGGGTTTGGGTTTCCCCGATTCAAGAAATTTGGTCAGTACCGCTCTTTTGTCTTTCCGCAGTTCAAATCTAATCCGGTCAACGGATTTGAAACGGCAGTCGCTACAACGCGGGTTCCCCGCACAACGCGCTGCCTCATCAAGCTGCCAAAAATTGGAGCTATGCCCATCAACCTGCATCGTCCCATTCCAGAAGGGTTTGGAGTCAAACAGGTGCGGGTAGTGTTCAAGCCGTCTGGATGGTACGCTCAACTGATTCTGCAAGCCGATGTTTCCGTTCCCAATGTCATGCCGCATGGTGAACCCATTGGCATTGATTTGGGACTGGAGAAGTTCTTGGCGGTATCGACAGGTGAATTGGTAGGACGCCCTCGCTTTTTCGTGGATTTGCAAAGCAAGCTTCGATGGCTGCAACGTAAATTGAGGAACAAGAAAAAAGGTTCTGCGAATTACCGGAAGATTCAAGCCAAGATTCGCAAACTGCATGAACACATCTACAACGTCCGCCGTGAGTTCCATTTCCTGACAGCCCACAAGCTTTGCAACAATGTCGGAATGATTTTTGCTGAGGACTTGAACCTCAAAGCGACCAGTCGCGGGATGTTAGCAAAGCATTGTTTGGATGCTGCATGGGGTAGCTTTCTGGAAATTCTCAAGTGGGTGTGCTGGAAGCGGGGAGTCTACTTCGCCAAAGTAGATCCCAATGGAACCAGTCAGACTTGCCCTCAGTGTGGAGCGCATACTGGGAAAAAGGAACTCAGTGAACGAGTGCATCATTGCAGTGAATGTGGATATACAACCGACCGAGATGTTGCTGCCGCTCAAGTGGTGATGCAACGCGGTCTGATACTTGTAGCCGATGGACAGTCGGTGATACTGCCTGCTGAGGAAGGTTGCGTGCGTACCCCGATGAAGCAGGAAGCCCCAACCGTGAGGAAGGGAAGCCCGCGCTCTACCCGCGATTGGTGAGCGTCGGGATGATGTCACCGAAAAGATACAGACTCTTGAACGGAAGTGAACTCAAAGTCAAAAGAGTGGACAGGATCGGGTTAAAATAAAAATTTGTGGGATTAACCTCTTGAGATAATCGGGTTAAAGCCCGGATGATCAAATCGCGATCGCAACGAGCAACTGTGCCGAACGAAAGTTGAGGAGCGGTTGTACTCAACCCATCGCTGTTGGGTTGACAACCCGAAACAAAACCTATGGGTATCGGGAGGCTTCTTGAGTCTGTAATTGCCCAGCGTTCATACAAATGCAACGTGTCGAACGAGTGAAATCCCCAGATCGATAGAAATCTATCAGTGTGTTCAAGGGAAGCGACAGATCTCGCCTCGCTTTCCTCTCCCGCTCAGTTAAACATGATTACGGGAGCCTCCAGCGAGTTTTTAGATGACAGCTTCGAGAGTATCTGAAAAAACAACAACCCCGAATCCGCCAGCAGCCGACTCCCAAGCCAGAGTCAGCCAGTTTATGAAGCAGATTCAAGATGAAATTTGTCAGGGTTTAGAACAGCTAGATGGCAAGAACCAGTTTCAAGAAGACTCCTGGGAACGTCCCGAAGGAGGTGGGGGTCGCTCACGGGTGCTCCGAGATGGTGATGTATTTGAGCAAGGGGGCGTGAATTTTTCGGAGGTTTGGGGTCAAAGTTTACCCCCTTCGATTCTAGCTCAACGTCCTGAAGCCGAAGGTCACGGATTTTATGCGACAGGCACTTCTATGGTGTTGCACCCGCGTAATCCCTACATTCCGACGGTACATTTAAATTATCGCTATTTTGAAGCAGGACCTGTTTGGTGGTTTGGCGGGGGGGCCGATTTAACGCCTTATTATCCCTTTGCTGAAGATGCGGCTCATTTTCACAAAACGTTTAAAGGGGCTTGCGATCGCCATCATCACGAATATTATCCGGTGTTTAAACATTGGTGTGATGAGTATTTCCACCTCAAGCATCGTCAAGAAGCACGGGGAATTGGTGGCATTTTCTTTGACTACCAAGATGGTCAAGGAGAACTCTATCGCGGCCCTCATACTGAAAGTGAGGCGGCGAAATACTCTGAGCAAATAGGCGCACCTGATCTGCGAGACTGGGAAGCCTTATTTGCCTTTGTACAGGACTGTGGACGCGCCTTTTTACCTGCCTATGGGCCGATTGTTGAGCGCCGTCGTGCAGCAGAATATGGCGATCGCGAACGCAATTTCCAACTCTATCGACGGGGCCGATATGTAGAATTTAATCTGGTCTACGATCGCGGTACGGTGTTTGGGTTACAGACGAATGGACGTACTGAGTCGATTCTCATGTCTTTGCCGCCTTTGGTAAGATGGGAATATGGTTATCAACCTCAACCTGGAACCCCAGAAGCCGAACTGTACGAAACGTTCTTGAAACCCCAAGATTGGGCTAACTGGACTGCTCCCAACTAACAGGTCTGAGTTAAACTACTGTCAGAAGAAGCAATCATTGCTCTATCGAACATCCGAGGGGACGGTCAGTGATTCAAATCGATCAAAAGGAACATACGACCCAAAATGGAACAAAGGTGATTGTCTTGACTCCCAGTGGACGCCTAGACATCACCACAGCTTGGCAATTCCGCCTCAAGTTGCAAGAGTGCATCTCTAAACTGAGTCGCCATGTTGTCGTCAATCTCGGTCAAGTTAACTTCATTGATAGCTCGGGTTTGACTTCGTTGGTGGCAGGGATGCGGGATGCAGACAAGGTGAAAGGCAGTTTCCGAATCTGCAATGTTCATCCAGAAGCCAAATTGGTGTTTGAAGTCACCATGATGGATTCTGTGTTTGAAATCTTTGAAACCGAGGAAGAAGCACTTGAGGAAGGTGTGCGAGCCAGTTAGGGTTAGGGATTAGGGACTAGAGACTTAAACCGCTTGCATCTACGGGTTGTTGATGACTTTAATCCCCAATTCCTGATTCCCCACCTAATTGCGGGGTTCAATAGAGAGTTCAAGTGAAAAGTCCTGACGTTTTACATATCGAAACGGCCCTAATAATGCTCCCCAAGTCCCTTGACCTGTTTGGGGGTTAATTCCTTTATCGTAGCTGAAGAATTCATTGGGCATCGCCTCAAACCCTAAATCGATCTGAATGGTTTGATTTTGATAGGTTAAGCAACAGCGAGTATTTTCGGGCAGACTAGCCTTAAAGTGATAGGTATTCGCCGTCAGTTGCTGATAGGTCACATCTAACCGACAACCGGGAAGAAATTCGAGCTGTTCGGGTGTAAGCTGTCTCAGTTTGTCTGGATGACAACCTCCACCTTGAACAGCTTTTAAGTCCTTGAGCATATGATACTGAATGTGTAGACGTTCGGTCGTTTCAGCAGAGGAGTAAAGTTGCATCATCCTCTGACGATAAGGCTGATCGAGGGTTAAAGCGTTGGCTTGTTCGACAAAGAAGGTAATACTATCTTTAAAAAGCGGTATCGGCAGGGGACGATGCCAAAGATGTAGATGAACATACCAAACGGGTTCAGCACTCGCTTGGACTTGGTTATCAAATTCACCTGCTAGATAACGAGCTAAGGCGATTAATTCCGGTGAAAAAGTCATTGTCTGATCTCAGATATTAATCAACGTTTCAGCCATTTTAATTGATGTTTTCAGAGTCTTGTATTTGTTCTAAGCAAGCGGTGACATCGGTAAGAGTTGTAAAATCTAACAACGCTTCACCCAAAGCCTCTAATTGAGAGATAGACAAGCTACGAATTTGTTGTTGTAACTGAGGATCAACCTCTCCAAACCGACGAGTTAACAGACGAATAATCAAACTCGCTTCTCCTTGCAAAAGACCTTCTTGACGACCTTCTTGACGACCTTCTTGACGACCTTCTTGACGACCTTCTTGACGACCTTCTTGACGACCTTTTTGCAAAATGTCCTGATAGATAACAGACTCTTTCACAATATCCTCCCTTAATAATTGCCCAATCAACTGTTTGTCATACCTCAAACCTGCTAAAATTTGTGCCGAGGCTAAAATGTTTTGACGTTGTTCAACTGATTCAATCCTAGCGGTTTGTGCTGCAACTTGCTCTAACAAAGTTTGAGGGGAGTCCGTTTGAGCCAACGGAGCTAGAGGGAGGAGTGCGGGGTCGTTCAGAAATACATTGGGGTTCTGCTCCCACATCCGAATCACATCATACTCATGTCGAGTTCTTCCTACAATAAATTCTTGAGTGTAAACGGCTTGTGAGGTTGTGGGTTGCAGGAAAATAATAAACTGTTGAATCGGAATACGATATTGGCGATAGAGTCTCACCCAATAGTCTAGCATTCGTAGGGGTAACGGGGGTTCTGATGTGGGTTGGGTTTGGAATTCCAAATGAAGAATTTGATCGGTTGTTTGTAGTAATGTGATCGAATCAGCACGAACGGGTTCCAAGGTCAATTCGGTTTTTAACACTTGAATATTTTCCGGTTCAGTTGTCAGTAACCAGCGTGCAAAAGCCGCAGGATAGGTTTCAGCTAAATATTTACAGAGGTTATCGTAAGCCAACTGATTAAAGATGAGAAACGATTTCTCGATTGTATAGGGTTTTGGGGAAGCTGCAAAGAACAATGAAAAACCCGATTTCTGGTGGTCAAGATGGGGCTGAGAAACCGGGTTAGTGCTATAATTAAACAACAACTAACTTTTGGGTAAAAGTCCTCTTTCAGTCAACCATTCCCGATTAAATAATTTAGACTGATAGCGAGTTCCACTATCACACAACACCGTAACAATAGTATGACCTGGCCCCATTTGTTTGGCTAAGGCGACAGCCGCTCCGACGTTAATTCCTACAGAACCGCCCATAAATAAGCCATCTTTTTCTAACAGTTGATAAACCACCCGCACGGCTTCCACGTCATCAATTTGAATGGCATCATCGATTGGCACATTTTCCATATTAGCGGTAACGCGACTATTACCAATTCCTTCGGTAATTGAACTGCCTTCTGTTTGAATTTCCCCGGTTTTTACATAACTATAAAGACCACTTCCCATTGGGTCAGCAAGCACGGTTTTAATATTAGGATTTTTTTCTTTTAAAAACAAAGAAACTCCGGCAAACGTTCCCCCAGTTCCCGTTGCAGCCACCCAAGCATCCACTTTTCCGTCTGTTTGTTCCCAAATTTCTGGGCCTGTTGTTTCATAATGAGCAATCCGATTTGCTAAATTATCAAATTGATTTGCCCAAATTGCATTTTCCATTTCAGATGCAAGGCGACCCGAAAGTTTAACATAATTATTGGGATCACGATAGGGAACAGCCGGAACCGTTCTAACTTCTGCCCCTAATGTTCTTAATAAATCGATTTTTTCTTGGGATTGAGTCTCGGGAATAATAATCAAACATTTGTAACCTTTGGCATTACAAATATGGGCTAAACCAATACCTGTATTCCCTGCCGTCCCTTCAACAACAGTGCCTCCCGGCTTGAGTAAACCCTTTTCTTCGGCATCTTTAATAATATAAAAGGCAGCCCGATCTTTAACAGAACCACCGGGATTTAAAAACTCGGCTTTCCCTAAAATTTCACAGCCTGTTTCTTCACTAAAACTATTGAGTCGAATCAGGGGAGTATTACCAACTGTTTCGACAAAACCATCTTTAATATCCATCATACTTGATTGAATTTAAGTTGTCTTATTTTCTGAGGTTTGGTGGGTCAAATCTTTTAGCCTTTTTGTTATTAAACAACATCAATCGGTTTGACCCACCCTACTGTTATTGAATAATAGTGGGTCAAATCTTTTAGCCTTTCTATTATTAAATAACAGCAATCGGTTTGACCAACCCTACTGAAAGATTGAACTACTTATCGGGTTGAGGAGTTATCCGCAAGTAGGGTTTAACTTCGGTGTATCCCTTGGGAAACTTCTGTTTTAATTCTTCGGGATCTTTGAGTGAAGGAACAATTACACAATCGTCTCCATCTTTCCAGTCTGCGGGAGTCGCCACTTGATAATTATCAGTTAATTGTAAAGAATCAATCACCCGTAATATTTCATCAAAGTTGCGTCCGGTACTGGGGGGATAGGTCAGGGTAAGACGGAGTTTTTTGTTAGAATCTATCACAAAAACGCTACGGACAGTCACAGCAGCGTTAGCGTTGGGATGAATCATGTCATAGAGATCAGACACTTTGCGATCCGCGTCCGCCAAAATGGGATAATTAATATTGGTGTTTTGCGTTTCGTTAATATCACCAATCCAGCCTTTGTGAGATTCAACATCATCGACACTCAGGGCGATGACTTTAACATTGCGTTTGTCAAATTCAGGCTTGAGTTTGGCGACGGTACCGAGTTCAGTGGTACAAACGGGAGTGTAATCGGCGGGGTGAGAAAATAAAATAACCCAACTGTCACCCGCCCAGGTGTAGAAGTCGATATCACCTTCTGAGGAGGCTTGCGTGAAGTTAGGGACTGTATCTCCTAATCGCAGTGTCATAGCTGATTTCCTGTGATGTTTCGTGAGGAATGTGATTATACTGTCATAATACCCCGGTTTTCCGACCGGAATTTTGCTGTTTTTAAATCTTCACATAATTTTAAGGTCCCAGGACGATTAAAATAAAGTATCCCGTTGTCAAAACTAAATCAGGGAGAAGCCTATAGTGTTAAAACTGCTCATTGCTTTAATTCACGCTATCCAGCCGTTTATTGTCCCCTTGTGTTTTGTATCTGCCTGGGGATTGATCATTCTGTTGGTTTGGAGTCTGGGGTCTGCGATCTTTGATACCACGCGACGCGCCCAACGAATGCACCAAATTCCTTGTGCTGATTGTGCATACTTTACTAAAGATTATCATCTTAAATGTCCTGTACGACCTACAATTGCTTTATCAGAAGAAGCGATTGATTGTCCTGATTTTTGTCCGATTGGGGGACGTTATTCTTGATTTACGCGCAAGCTTTTGGGCGCAAGCCGCAGCGCCCCTACAGATATTAAAAATTAGTCTCCGGTTTCAAAGATATCGAGTTGTTCCATTGATGTGCTTTTATTGGTTTGTTTTTTGATGCCTTTTCTCAGTCCAATGGCGATTTTACTATGTTGTTCGATTTGACGCATCACTTGTCTGGCCCGTTGAATCACAACATCAGGTAAACCCGCTAACCGTCCGGCTTCTATTCCATAGGATTTGTCTGCACCTCCCGGTTGAACTTGATGTAAAAAGACGATTTTATCGGGTAATTCTTTCACTGTGACTTGGTAATTTGCCACATTGTCTAAAATAGAGGCTAACTCGTTTAATTCGTGATAATGGGTGGCAAAAATTGTCTTCGCTTGAATTTCGGTTGCTAAATATTCTGCGACTGACCAAGCAATCGAAAGTCCGTCAAATGTTGCCGTTCCTCGGCCAATTTCATCCAACAAAACAAGGGATTTGTTAGTCGCATGATTGAGAATATTTGCCGTTTCATTCATTTCAACCATAAAGGTTGATTGACCTGTAGCTAAGTCATCCACCGCCCCAACTCGTGTAAAAATGCGATCGCAAAGACTCAATTTTGCTGAACTTGCAGGAATAAAACTTCCCATTTGTGCCATGAGTTGAATTAAACCAATTTGTCGTAAATAACAGCTTTTTCCGCTCGCATTCGGGCCTGTTAAAATGATTAAATCAGGATAAGAATAGGGTTGAATTTCTGTGTTTTCTGTATGATTTTCTAGACTTCCTAACTGAGCGGTATTCGGCACAAAAAATCCGGGCGGAAGTAACTTTTCTACAACTGGATGTCGCCCATCAATAATTTTGAGTTCTCGTCCTTTTACCATCTCAGGACGACAATACCCTTGACGATCAGCGACTTCTGCTAATCCACATAATACATCAATTGCAGCGATCGCCCGTGAAACATTCCGAATAATATCAGTATATTCTGCAACTTCTGAACGCAGTCTGACAAAGATATCATATTCGGTTTGGTTTAAATCTTCTTTAGCGGTTAAAATTCTGACTTCTCGCTCTTTGAGTTCCGGCGTAATATATCGTTCTTCGTTGGTTAAGGTTTGTTTGCGAAGATAATCATCGGGGGCGAGTTCTGCTTTACCGCGACTAATACTGATATAATATCCAAAGGCTTTATTATATCCAACCTTTAATGTAGGAATTCCGGTGCGTTCTCGTTCTTGAACTTCTAAATTAGCAATCCATTGTTGATCATCTGTCGCTAAACTCCGCATTTCATCAAGGTTTGCATCCACGCCAGAACGAATTAATCCGCCTTCTTTGAGATGAATGGGGGGAGATTGTACTATAGAATTATGAATTTTTTCAGCAATTTTTTCTAAGGATTGGGGAAGATTTTGTAAGGCTTTGAGATAGGGAGATTTGGCTTGTTCTGCTAAGGCGGCTAACTGCGGTAATTTCGCTAAAGAATCAGCGAGAGAGACTAAATCTTTGGCGTTAGCGGTATTATTTCCGACTCGTCCTGTTAAACGTTCAAGGTCATAGATTTGTCGGAGAAGCTGTTGAAAATCTTGTCGGAGTTGATGATTATTTACGAATTCTTGGATCGTATCATGTCGAGCGCGAATGCCTTTAAGATCGAGTAAAGGTTGTAATAACCACCGTCGTAACGCCCGACTTCCCATTGGGGTGTTTGTTTTATCTAATGCCCATAAGAGAGAACCATATAAAGTGTTATCTCTAACTGTTGTGGTAATTTCTAAATTGCGGCGACTTTGATGATCGAGAATTAAATAATCACTGAGCGTATAAGTGCGAGGACGTTGTAGAGAAGTCGTGTTATGTTTTTGGGTATCTTCTAAATATTCTAACAAACCGCCTGCTGCACGAACACTGAGGGGAAGATGTTCACAACCAATACCTTCGAGAGATTTGAGTTGAAATTGTTGTAAAACTCGGGGGCGGGCTTCACCCAAAGAAAAGGGCTTTTGCGATCGCAATGAATAACAAAAACACCGAGGTAAACAGTCGGGGAGTTCGTGATCACTTTCTCCAGGTTTCAGCATTTTACTGATATCAGGTGCATTCACCGGAACCAACACCTCAGACGGTTGCAACCGCATTAATTCTTGTGTAAGCTGTTCTAAATTAACTGACTGGGTGATCAGAAATTCTCCTGTAGAAATATCAGCATAGGCTAACCCCCAATGTTCACCTGCAATCACAAGAGCCGCTAAATAATTATTTTGGCGGCCTTTGAGCATATTATCATCAGTCAGCGTGCCAGGAGTTAATACACGGGTGACTTCTCGCTTAACTTGTCGTTTTTCTTTGGCGGCGACGGCTGCATCTTCAACTTGATCGCAAATAACAACGGCGTAGCCTTTTTCTAGGAGGGTACTGCTGTAGCGATAAACGTGTTCGTGGGGAACTCCCGTCATCGGAACTCGCCCGACTTCTTTTCCGGCGGCTTTGGTGGTTTGCATGAGTTCAAGTTCATGGGCGATGGTGACTGCATCTTGAAAAAAGCATTCAAAGAAGTCGCCCACTCGAAAAAACAATAAAGCATGGGGATATTGTTCTTTGACTTCCAGATATCGCTGCATCATTTCCGACAGTTTGCTGCGATCGAGTTGTCGGTAGTCAGCGTTGGGGTATTCTTCCGGTGGAGTAGATGCAGGGGTGGGATCAGTCATAGCAGGTTTGAGACTCTTAGCAGGACGCTACCCTTATTAACTTTACCGCGATTGTCACCCCCCTTTGTCAATTTGTTCAACTTTTTAGGGGTGATGATTGAGACAAATTTGGGGTATAACCCCCGATTAGTCTTCTCCAGGGGATTGGGAGTTTCAGGGGTAATGGCCTACAGCTATCCGGGGTATAACCCCCTATTTTTTCAGGTGTTGGGATTTGGAGTTTAAAGATCTTGTAAAGTTCAGAAGCCTGGAACCATATATCTTCTAATCAATTTTAAGACAACTTCAGAGCTTTTTTAAAGATTGTGTAAAGCTGGATTGATATCCTCGACATTTGATCAAACATATGTCAATCTTCTATATAGCTGTGAAATCAAAGTGAAACCTGAGATCCTCTCAGGTGAAAAGAGTTAGGGCAGGTTAATTTAGAGTGAGCCTGTTAGAGTAATTAAGTTTCTGTGTTGTTTCTGTTGGTCTAGCCTGATTGTTGGCCATTGGCTCTCAGGTTTAATAAAGGCAGGCTGAAAAAATTGAGGAAATCTAACTCAGTTAAAATGGCTGGAATTTAAGTTTAATCAAATCTTTCATCTCATAAAAACCAGTTACACGTTTAGAACAGTGCAATTTTGTAGAGACTCCAGTAATTTTACCTCTGGAAGTTTACTGCAAATTTAGATCTAAAAAAACAGCAGATTAGCTGATGAGTTTAGAAGAGATTCACTGTTGTTAAATGCCTTTCTCAATCCGGGAAAGATAAAAAGATCAAAAAATCTATGCGTAATGAAGCTTTCAGCCTCAAAATTTTTTAAAAAATAGAGGACTGAATCAATATTTTCTGGGTTCAGAAATCGGCAAGCACAGATCTCCAACGCAAGACCAGACAATTCTGGGGTCAAGTGCAATTCTAAACCGAATTTTTAGCCTGGTTTTTCAGAAATAAGAATAGCCCAAGTTCTATTCGGAGTTACACTCCCTGAATATCTATGACCAACTCGAATTATCAGTTTCGGTATCCTACTGACAACCCGAGCAGAAAAAAGGGTGCATCAGAGAGTATTCCAGCCTTTGAAAAACTCTTAACCCTTATCCAGGTTGATAGTAGTCTGGCTGTTAATCTCAGTCAGGGAGCCGAAGTATATTGCTATGAGCTAGGAGATGAGATTGCCATTGCAGCGAGCAATCATTCTCTAGATGTAAGCAATTATCAACTAAATCAGTCCCCAAATTCTGTTCAGGGCAAACATGATGATGCAATTTATCTGATTTGTCAAGGTCACGTTAGACTAATTGCTACTGACCCCAGCAAAGACCGGGAAGTTTCCGTTTCCCTGCTGGAAGCCGGAGAAATGTTTGGAGGCGATCGCCATTGGACAAGCCTCGAACCTTTACCCTATCAAGCGATCGCGGCGAGTCCCGTTAGCGTTGCTCGTCTAACCCTTAACACTCTAAAACCCTGGCTTGAGAAATTTCCCCAATGGCGAGAGGAACTACAGACGACAACCCAACAACGCCAACGTCTGATTTTTTTCAAAACCCAAACCGAACTGCGGCGTTTAACCAGTTCTCAACTGCGAGAACTCTTACCCCAGATCAGCGAACGTCAAATTCCAGCCCAAACCCAACTCAAAACGGCAACACCCCAATCAAATGGGCGTTACTGGCTGTACCAAGGAGAAATCACGGGAACAGAGTCTCTTCCCCAACGGGGACAAAGTTGGGGCTATCCCGATACTACCCCGCCCGCGTGGGTAGCCCAAAGCCCTCTAGTGATTTATCACCTCTCAGTCGAAGATTGGCAAAATATTTCCCAAAACCCGACAACCGGCTCTAAACCCGTCTCTCGTCCCTCCATCTCCGTTCAACCCTCCGCCAAAAAAGCGACACCGCCCCTTACCGTTGTTCCCCCACCGAATACGAACGATGTCGAAATCGAACTTCCCAAGCCTCGAAAATACAAGGGAGGACGGGGACTTTGGCGGCGTTATCCCTGCATTGAACAGCAAAGTTCCTCCGACTGTGGCGCTGCTTGTCTGGCGACAATTGGACAATACTATGGCAAAACATGGAGTCTGAACCGCTTACGAAACCTAGCCGGGGTGGGACGTTCCGGTGCCTCTTTAAAAGGATTAGCACGGGCGGCTGAAAGTTTAGGATTTCAAGTTCGACCGGTACGAGCCAGTTTGGGACGGCTAGAAAACCAAAAAAATCCCTGGATTGCTCATTGGCAGGGGGATCACTATGTTGTGGTCTATTGGGTGAAACGCCGCAAAGTGTTAATTGCTGACCCCGCTCAAGGAAAACGGGAGTTATCTCGTCAAGAATTTCTCGCCGGATGGACGGGTTATGCGTTGTTGGTTGACCCCACAGAACGACTCGAAGAGGTCGAGAACGAAAAACGTTCTCTGGGTCGATTTATGGGGGTGTTATGGCCCTACAAAGGTTTGGGACTGCAAATCATTCTGATTTCGATTTTGATTCAGGTTTTTGCCCTCGTGTCCCCTCTGATTACGCAAATTATTCTCGATCAAGTCGTCGTTAATAAAAGCCTCACCAGCTTACACGTTTTTGCCTTGGGTGCTTTGTTGTTTGGGTTGTGGAGTTTAGGATTATCTTCGATTCGACAATATTTGTTGAGTTTTCTCTCCAACCGTCTGGATTTAACTCTAATTAGTGGTTTTATCCAACATACCCTCAAACTTCCCCTCAAGTTCTTTGAGTCTCGGCGAGTGGGTGACATTATTACCCGAGTTCAAGAAAACCAAAAAATTCAGCAATTTTTAATTGGTCAAATCCTGCTAGCATGGCTGAATTTTGTCACGGGATTTGTCTATTTGGGATTGATGCTGTACTACAACTGGCAGCTTACCGTTTTGATTTTGGGTTTAATTCCGCCGATTCTATTGCTAACTTTGGGTTCAACGCCCTTTCTCCGCAAAGTTTCTCGTCAAGTTTTTAATGCGTCAGCCGATCAAAATTCTGCCCTAGTGGAGATGATTACCGGGGTTTCTACGGTTAAAGCAGTCGCGGCAGAACAGGAGTTACGGTGGCGCTGGGAAGATCGCCTAACTGAACAACTGAATATGAGGTTTAAAGCCCAGAAATTGGCGATTAATCTGGGGTTTATGAGTGGATTAATTAACTCCATTGGCGGGACAGCAATACTCTGGTTTGGGGCGATGTTAGTCATTCAAGATCAATTAACCATTGGTCAATTTGTGGCGTTTAACATGATGCAGGGTAAGGTGATTGCGCCTGTAATTGCCTTGGCGGGTTTGTGGGATGAACTGCAAGAAGTGTTGATTTCGGTTGAACGTCTCAATGATGTTTTTGACACTGAACCGGAGGAAACCTCACAAAAACCGTTATTGATGTTGCCTCCCCTACAAGGGCAAATTAAGTTTGATCAAGTGACATTTCGCTATGCGGAAGATGAGAATAACACCTTAGAAAATCTTTCTTTTGAGATGGAAGCGGGAGAAACCATTGCAATTGTTGGCCGCAGTGGTTCGGGTAAAAGTACGTTGGTGAAGCTGTTACAAGCCCTGTATCATCCTCGTAGTGGTCGCATTTGGGTAGATGGACATGATCTTCGTCATGTGTCTAGCCAGTCTCTCCGAACTCAGATGGGGGTTGTGCCGCAGGAATGTTATCTGTTTTCGGGGACGATTCTGGAAAATATTACCATCTATCGAGAAGAATATACTCTCGAACAGGTTGTTGAAGTTGCCAAATTAGCAGAAGCTCACAGCTTTATTCAAACGTTACCACTGGGATATAACACGAAAGTTGGAGAACGAGGATCAAGCTTGTCGGGAGGCCAACGTCAACGGGTGGCGATCGCTCGGGCGTTGTTAGGAAATCCTCGAATTTTAGTATTAGATGAAGCGACAAGTTCTTTGGATACAGAAAGTGAACGACGCTTTCAACGGAATTTAGAACAGATGAGTCGCGATCGCACGACGATTATTATTGCTCATCGTCTGTCTACGGTTCGGAATGCGGATCAAATTTTGGTACTTGATCGGGGGGTGTTAGTCGAAAAGGGAAATCACCAACAATTGATGGAGACTCAAGGCCTTTATTATCACTTAGCCCAGCAACAACTTAACCTTTAAATCTCTGTGAATTTATTTCATTACATAAAAATTCTGATCGGTACATCTGAGCCTTCGTTGTCTTCTAACTGAGAATGCCACGACCTATCGGATATCCTTTCGTGATCATCTTTTTGACAGTCAAACAACAAGTTTTTGATTAAATTTGATGATAGCAACACCAAAAGACTTCTAATTAATGTTTGGGGGTGATTAAAAGCTTAAGATATTATTAAAGTATTGAATTTTTCGGTAGCAATTTGATCATTCCCATCGGTTAAATTGCAACAACAAATCAAACAGGTTATACCCTTTATGAAATTTACAAAACTTGAAATGAAATTCTTCAAAAAAATAGCAAAAATTGCCAAATTGGCAGAATCATAAACCCCTGTCAGTTATAATACTAATAACTTTGAGTTTCAGCCTGCCAGTCATCACGTTTCACAGCTAAATTGAGGCATATCAGAAACACACATCCGCCAAAAACTACCCTTGTCTTTTCTCGATTGAGAGCTGGTATGCCTCTGGTACGGGCGAACTCAACAAAATATTGATCACCCCTTTTGCGGCAGGTAATCTACTGAATTCGCCCGACTCTAAATCTAACGTTGTTACAACATTTAAAGTGATGAGCTTCAACATTCGACCTCGCTTCCGAAAAAAACAAACTCCTGAATCAGATTCTCATTCAGAGGATAAGCAGAGTTATTTGTATGATTTAAACTTCTCCCGAGAAGAGATTGAAGAAGCCCACTCCATCCGAGGTGGAGTAACAGGTTCTCTTCCCCTAACCCCACCTATTTCCCATACTACTTATCCCCTCACTCCCAAAGACAAAGACTCCAAAAAAATTGTTTCTAATTCGGGAAATTGGTCAATTGCTTTACAGTCGGTATTAGATCAACCGCCCGCCTCATTTCCGATGCGACTTTTTTGGGGTGGGACGGTATTTTGTATCGCCTTTGCAGCCTGGGCGCATTTCGGGACTGTTGATGAAGTGGGTAATGCGCGAGGTGAATTAATTCCCCAAGGAAATGTTTACAAAGTTAATCCGGTGGAAATGGGGAAAATAGCCACTTTAGCCGTCAAAGAAGGGGATGCTGTAAAAGCGGGCCAAGTTATTGCTGAACTTGATAGTCAATTGGCTTTAGCAGAAATTGAACGACTCCAACAACAACTTAATTCCTGGGAAATTGAACAAACCCAAAAACAAGGATTTTTAGAAAGAACTCATTTAGAAAAGAAAAGTCGCAGTGCCATTTCAATGGCTCTAATTCAAACCCATGAAGCAGAAATTGAACGGGTAAAAACACAAATCAAGGGGACTGAACGGGTACTGAGTCAGCTACAATTACAAGTAGAAAGCGCTCAAGCCCGAGTAGAGAATATAGAACCCTTACCGACGCAAGCGGATGAACTTTTAGAAAAACTTTATGCCGATAAAGCCGCATCGGTTGAACGGGTTGAACGGCTCAAACCGTTAGTTGAAGAAGGGGCGATTTCTCAGGAGTTATTGTTTCAAGCTGAACAGTCTTTACGCGATCGCGAACGAGCGATTGTTCAGGCTCAATTGTCCGAGAAAAATAGCACAAAAGAACAGGTGTTTCAAGCCCAGCAAATGTTGCGAGAGCGTCAACAGATGATCACTCAATCTGAAGGGGAATTGCAACAGTTGCAAGCCGAAGTGAATCGTCTTTATGTTGAACTAGAACAAAAACAATCAGAAGCCAAAGCCGTTGAGATAGAAGCCGATCAGAAAATTCAGCAAATCGAGCTAGAAATCATTCAGCTTCAAGCCTCAATCAAAGATACTAAAACTTTGTTGACATCGGCAAAAATGAAACGAGAGGAGCGATTTATTTATGCTCCGGTTGATGGCTATATTTCGACTTTGAATGTTGCCAATATTGGAGAAGTCGTTCAACCCGGACAAAATATTGCTGAAATTTTGCCGAAAAATACTCCATTAGTTTTATCGGCGAATATGCCTAATACAGAAGCAGGTTTTCTAAAAGTTGGGATGCCTGTTAAGGTGAAGTTTGATGCTTATCCTTATCAAGATTATGGAGTCATCGAAGGAACTCTTACCTCGATTTCTCCTGATACAAAAACTGAACCCAATCAGCCACCTGTATATCAGCTTGAAGTTGAGTTAGAACAGAATTACGTTCTGGAAAATCAAGAAAAAATATCATTTAAACCCGGACAAACCGCAACGGCAGATATTATCATTCGTCAGCGTCGCATTGCTGATGTATTACTCGAACCTTTGCAAAAGTTTCAGAAGAATGGTATAGAACTTTAATCCTTGATTCTTCTGTTTGATAAGTTTGATTTCTATCTAACTTGTCATCTTTGAAAAAGTCAAACAAATTATACGTTAAACCAATCTGGGGGCTATTCACATGAACTCTTTAAATAATCCTTCTCCTAATCAGCGAGATAAAGCAATGAGCGAAGAACAATTTAACCAGGTGATTGATGCCATACTAGCCGGAAAATATTCCTGGGCTTGTGTTTTGATTCTCCGATTTGTAGGTTATAATCCTTTGCATTATATTCCCTACCGTACTTACAATCGGTTAATGAAAGATAATGATCAAAATCCTAAGTCAAAATCTAAATTGAGTTCAACTTATTTATCTAATCAAAGCGATAAGTCTTTTAAGGAGAGTATTAAAGTTCAATCAACTGGTTCTAGATTTTGAGTTAAAAGTCCTCGTCTCCCTTTTTAAAGGGGATTTAAGGGGATAAATTTAGAGAGAAAGATTTTACACTATATTTGATGCTCACTGAAATTAAGTGAGCCTTTTGAGTTGAATATTTTTTCACAAAAAATGCTGCTTTTTATCACAAAAAAATATTTCAACTTTTCTGCCAAAATGGCAACACTTCCATTGAAAAGCTCGCTATATTAATTACAGAAAGGAAAAGCAAATCTTCCTGACCACATTTACAAAATCCGAGGAAAAAAACCATGAATATCTCAGACTTAAATCACTTAGAAGTTGTTGCTGAAGAAACCAATGTAGAAGGTGGTTATTACTACGGATCTTCTGCATATGCTGGTGCCTATGCTAACGCAAATAGTATTGCTTACGGGCGAAATCCCAGATCTTACTCTTCCACCTACACCAATACATTTGTTGAAGGTACTTATCTTGCTGGTTCTAGCTCTTCTGCTACCTCGGAGGCTTCCACCGAGGAGTTCTACTATTAAGTCCGGGGTTGCTGCTGGTAATTTACTGGCATAACAGTCAATTAGAACTTAAATCACTGAAAGCAAAACTACAAGCTTTTTAATGCTTTCAGTGATTCTTTTTTCACCGAAGGAACACATGAGCCAACTTCAAATTACTGATCTAAACTTTTGCGAAAGCGATATCTACAATTCTCCAGAAATTAATGGAGGAAGTGTTTCTGTCGCTGTGGATACCGATGTTAGTGTAGCAGTAAAAACTGGCGTTGGAGTCAATGTTAACGGTAATCAATATAACTACTGGGGTGGTTATAGGATTGCTGTTGCTACAGGTGTGGCAGTAGCTTATGCAGTTACAAGAGATGGATATACCTCTGCTTCTGCATACGTTTATACTAGCGCATTTTAACGTTCTACTGGAACTGCATAACATTTTATACTCTATTTCTGGAGATTAGTTACGATGAACGAACTCCTCATTTTTACAAGTGCATCAGATTTACCAGATTCCTTGTTTGAACAGAGTCCTTATCCAGCAGATTGTGACTTTTTCTTCGATCAAGAGGACACAGAACAAGAGGATAAAAATGTCAATGACAGTTCCAGTAGTTCTGGTAGTTCGGGTTCTTTTGTAGATGAAACAGGCGCTGTAAGTTCGGGTGAAGCAACGGCTACTAATGGAAATAATACCAGTCATAGTGAAGCAGAAGAATTCACTCCGGGAGCAACATCAAGTAACGGAACTACTACAGCAACCGCTTCAGAAGATGATGTTTCAACAACGGTAACAACTGATGTTGATAATGAAGAAACTTCAACTGAAAATAGTTCTACTCCAATAGAAAATAATACGATAGAATCGGATTTGGATACAGATGAAGAAACTTCAACTGATAATAGTTCCACGCCGATAGAAGATAATACTATAGAATCGGATTCTGATGGAGTTGTTGAAACTCCAGTTAATAATTCACCCGATACAAATACCGTCGAAAATCATTCTGAAAGTTCGAGCAGTTCATCAAGTAGTTCAACTGTTGATGAAACGGGTGCTGGAAGTTCTAGTGAAGCAACTGCTACTAATGGAAATAATACCAGTCATAGTGAAGCAGAAGAATTCACTCCGGGAGCAACATCAAGTAACGGAACTTCTACAGCAACCGCTTCAGACGATGATGTTTCAACAACGGTAACAACTGATGTTGAGGGTGAAGAAACTTCAACTGATAATAGTTCGACGCCAATAGAAGATAATTCTGTAGAATCGGATTCTGATGTAGTTGTTGAAACTCCTGTTAATCATTCACCCGATACAAATATAGTCGAAAATAATTCCGAAAGTTCGAGCAATTCATCGAGTAGTTCAACTGTTGATGAAACGGGTGCTGGAAGTTCGGGTGAAGCAACTGCTACTAATGGAAATAATACCAGTCATAGTGAAACCGAAGAATTCACTCCGGGAGCAACATCAAGTAACGGAACTGCGACAGCAACCGCTTCAGACGATGATGTTTCAACAACGGTAACAGTTAATATTGAGGATGAAGAAACTTCAACTGATAATAGTTCCACTCCAATAGAAGATAATACTATAGAATCGGATTCTGATGTAATTGTTGAAAATCCTGTTACTAATTTACCCGATACAAATATAGTCGAAAATAATTCCGAAAGTTCGAGCAGTTCATCAAGTAGTTCAACTGTTGATGAAACGGGTACTGGAAGTTCGGGTGAAGCAACTGCTACTAATGGAAATAATACCAGTCATAGTGAAACAGAAGAATTAACTCCGGGAGCAACATCAAGTAACGGAACTTCTACAGCAACCGCTTCAGACGATGATGTTTCAACAACGGTAACAACTGATGTTGAGGGTGAAGAAACTTCAACTGATCATAGTTCCACGCCAATAGAAGATAATTCTGTAGAATCTGATTCTGATGTAATTGTTGAAAATCCTGTTACTAATTCACCTGATACAAATACAGTCGAAAATAATTCCGAAAGTTCGAGCAATTCATCAAGTCGTTCAAGCGTAGAAAGCAATATTATAGAAGTTGTTGGAGTAGAAATTGCTTTTGGTACTGTTGATGATAATCGAATTGTGGGAGATTCTGAAGCGAATATTATATTAGGTTTAGATGGAAACGACGAGATATTTGCAGAAGATGGCGATGATTTCTTACAGGGAAATGTAGGGGATGATACTGTTGTTGGTGGAGCCGGAAATGATACAATATTTGGTGGACAAGGGAAGGATTTAATTTTTGGATCACAGGGAAATGATTGGCTGTCAGGAGATTTGGGTACAGATACAGTCTCAGGTGGAGAAGGTGCTGATACTTTTGTGTTAATTCCTGACTTTTATAATCCTCCAGATATTGTGACTGATTTTAATCCAATCGATGGGGATAAAATACAATTAACTGAGGGATTATTACTTGAAAACTTAGCTTTTGAAGTGATAGATACAAACGCAGATGGTGAAGTCGATGCCACCTTAGTTATTGTTAATTATCTAGAAGTAAATTCTCCCTTAGCAATTCTATTAGGAACCGTTAATAGTAGCGGTGAAACAACCTTAAAACTAGAGGATTTTAGCTCAGGTTATAATGAGTTATCAATCATCCAAACTAATATTAATTCTGAACTTTCTCTGGTGGGAAGCCCCGATGATGATCAGATTTTCGGAACGGCTGAAGATGATCAAATCTTGGGTTTAGAGGGGAATGATTATCTCTCTGGCGAAAGCGGTGATGATTTTATTCAAGGGAATTTAGGCAATGATACCCTTGATGGAGGCGAAGGGAATGATATAATGCGGGGGGGTCAGGGTGATGACTCGCTAATTGGAGGTATCGGAGAAGATTGGCTTTCGGGAGATCTCGGAAGTGATACCCTGGTTGGAGGCGAAGGAGCGGATACCTTTGCTCTAAGATTAGATGATGTTGAGAGTTTTGATGTGATTGTTGATTTTAATGCGATCGCAGGTGACAAAATTTCACTTTCTTCTACAATCTCACTAACCGATATTGTTCTCAATCCTGTTGACTCAAATGCTGATGGTATAATTGATGCAACGGCGATCCAACAAAATCTTAACCCGAATGTTGCAACTTTGGGTTTAGTCTTGGGAACGGTTGATCCTCTAGGTCAAACCACTCTAACACTTTCAGATTTTCTAATCCCATTAAGCGATATTATTTGAGGATGAAAACTACTCAGCCTGAACAGAGAGAGAAAGCGACTATGGTTAATCAGTCGGGAAGATCTATCACAAATGATGAAATAGTTTGTTTTCTTCAAGCAAAAATTCAATATAAGGAAATCTGTCATAAAATATTATCGCAAAGAGCCATTCATCGAGCGGTTCAGGAACGAGGAATTACGGTAACTCCTGATGAAATTCAGGCAGAAGCCGATCGCCAACGTCTTGCTAGACGGTTAGAAAAAGCCTCTGATACGTTAGCTTGGCTAACAGATGAAATGATTACCCCCGATGACTGGGAAGCCGGAATTCAACAGCATCTTTTGGCTGAAAAATTAGCGAATGCTCTGTTTGCTCCCGAAGTCGAAAAATATTTTGCTCAAAATAAGTTAGAATATGAACAAGTCCTGCTTTATCAAATTATTGTTCCCTACGAACGACTAGCACGGGAAATTTTCTATCAAATCGAAGAAGAAGAAATCAGCTTTTATCATGCTGCTCATTTGTATGATATAGAACAAAAACGCAGAGAATTATGTGGTTATGAAGGAAAACTCAACCGTCGTCATTTGAAAGCGGATGTAGCTGCTCTGGTTTTTGCTGCTAGTCCTGGAGAAATTATCGGCCCTCACAAAACCGATCTGGGTTATCATTTGTTTAAAGTAGAAGAATTTATCCCGGCTGAGTTAACGGAAGAACGTTCTCAAAAAATTATCCAAAAATTGTTTACAGAATGGCTGGTGAGTGAAGTGAATTATCTGTTACACAATGCTCCCTGTTTATAACCCAAAGTCCGCCAATGTAAATTTTTGTTACTGTCGCTTTTAGAAATTAGACCCTTTTCGCGGCGGTTGCGGTCGCTTTCGTTGTCGGAAGAATAAAGGAAAAAAGCCTAAATTCAACCCTTGTGACGCCATAGAGAGTCTCCAAGTTCAGCAAATTTCCCAAAGAATCGCTGAACATCTGCGTCACCCTCTACCCCAAGGGGACTATGAGGTGTCTTAAGATTTAATTTATAATTCCTTATTAAGAACATAGGGACTGGAAAGAAAGCCTTCAGTCCTCTTTTTGATACGCTTTAACAAAGGATATTTTTGAGATGTTGTTTAAGTGTCAACTTTGGCCTGGAAGTATTTGTAAGTGTGATTTACACATCCATCCTAAATCTGATGGTAGCCAGATTGTCATGGTCACAGAATTACCCTGGAATGAAGGGATAAGTATTAGTAGTGCTTTTGAGATTTTATTTGATCAAATCTGTGAAAGCTACTATCTGAACCCGCAGAAAGTCACCTATCTCGAACATCGCAGAGAACGAGAAAATAAAGGGGAACAGTGGTCACTCGTGCATTTTGACATTATTAATGATCAAGCCTGTAATCCTCGCTGGCAGGATGTGACTGAGAGCTTTGTCCGAGCCATCGTTACTTACAAATAGCACAACAAAAATGCGCCTCTCATCATCCCTAAGATAGATTCAAGGTTCAATCTCTGCTCGGATGAAGATACTCAAAAAAGGTCACGAACCCGCCGTTAACCGCGAAAGCGGTATAACGGGGGCTTGAAAAAGTCCAAACGTGACCAGACTAAGTTCTTAGAGAACTCCGTTATCTGGGTCAAGACACCTAAGAATGCGTGCCAGTTTTTAGCTCTGTCGTCTAACTTTAAACAGATTTAATCGGGTTAAGTTAGTGA
>NZ_JAYGHR010000082.1:0-76125 GCF_034932365.1 Limnoraphis robusta BA-68 BA1
GAGTTAGACAGGGATCATAATGCCGCAATTAATATTCTGAATTCAGCTTTGAGTACGCTAGGGCATAGCGGAACTTGGATCTTAGATCAAAACGCTTCAGGAGATTTTACCTCTACTGTGATAGGAGCAATCCTGTCTCAGCAAGTCGAGTCGTAGAATGAAGAATCCCCGCCGTTTACGACGTGGGAGTGTCAAAGGCTGGAAGCGATTGCTACAGAGATAGCTCAACTCAGCCTGATATGATTTCTGCAACCGAAACATTGTCCGAACCCAACAGGCCGATTGAAAGGAGAATCTATGACTCAATCCCTCCCAACCGTAAATGAATGTCCGATTCAAATTGAGGACGACCGCACTGGAATGAGTGTGGACACGCTCAAGCGGGCCTTTGCGGATAATCTTTTCTATTTGCAAGGGAAGTATGAGTCCTTTGCCACCCCCGATGACTTTTACATGGCGCTCGCCTACACATTGCGCGATCGCTTACTCAACCGTTGGCTGAAAACCTTTAAAACCTATGTAGAAAACAACGTTAAGGTTGTCTACTATCTCTCGGCTGAGTTTTTGATGGGGCGTCATCTTGGCAACAGTCTGATCAACCTACACGTCTATGAGAAAATCCGTCAGGCGGTTGAAGAGTCTGGCTTAAACTTAGACGAACTGTTAGAACGAGAACCTGACCCCGGTTTAGGGAATGGAGGCTTAGGACGTTTAGCCGCTTGTTTCCTCGACTCTTTGGCTACCTTAGAAATTCCGGCTGTTGGTTGTGGCTTACGCTATGAGTTTGGGATTTTTCACCAAATGATTCAGGATGGTTGGCAAGCTGAAATTCCTGATAAATGGCTGCGTTTTGGCAACCCTTGGGAAATTGCCCGTCCGGATCAGGCCGTCGAGGTGAAATTTGGCGGTCATACGGAAATGTACCATGATGATAAGGGTCAGTATCGGGTGCGTTGGATTCCCTCAACGACTGCCATTGGTATTCCCTACGATACGCCTGTTCCCGGATATGACACCAATACCGTTAACCCCTTGCGGTTGTGGCGGGCAGAAGCGAGTGATGATTTCAACTTTGATGCCTTTAACGCAGGGAACTATGATGGGGCGGTTGCGGAAAAAATGCGATCGGAAACCATTTCTAAGGTTCTCTACCCCAACGACAACACGCCTCAAGGGAAGCAACTGAGACTCGAGCAGCAATTTTTCTTTGTGTCTTGTACGTTACAGGATATTATTCGCATTCACCTGATGCGTCACAAGAGTCTGCACAATCTCTATGAAACAACGGCGATTCAGCTTAATGATACTCATCCGGCGGTGGCGATCGCTGAAATGATGCGACTGTTGCTCGATGAACATGGCTTTGACTGGGATGATGCTTGGCGGGTTACCCAAACCACTTTTGCCTACACGAACCATACTCTAATGCCAGAGGCGCTAGAAAAATGGTCTGTGACGTTGTTTGGCTATCTCCTGCCTCGCCATCTGGAAATCATTTACGAAATTAATCGTCGTTTTCTCGAAGATGTTAAGCTCTGGTATCCTGATGATCAAGGGATGTTAGCCCGTTTATCACTCATTCAAGAAGGGCCAGAACAATATGTCCGCATGGCAAATTTAGCCTGTGTGGGATCTCACGCGATTAATGGTGTGGCGGCGCTGCACACAGAACTGTTAAAACAAGATACGCTGCGAGATTTCTACAAGATTTGGCCTGAGAAGTTCTTCAATAAAACAAACGGTGTTACTCCTCGTCGCTGGGTGTTATTGAGCAATCCTAAACTGTCTGAGCTTTATACCTCTAAAATCGGTAAGGGTTGGCTCAAGGATCTCGATCAACTTCGCAAGATTGAAGCTTACATTGAAGATGCCGGATTCCGTGAACAATGGCATCAGATTAAGTTAGAAAACAAACAGAAACTCGCTGATTACATCTGGAAACACAATGGCATTGCGGTTGATCCCAATTCCATGTTTGATGTGCAGGTGAAGCGGATTCACGAATACAAACGCCAGCATTTGTGTGTACTGCACATTATCACGCTGTACAACCGGATTAAGCAAAATCCCAACATTGAGGTGACTCCCCGGACTTTCATTTTTGGAGGGAAGGCGGCACCGGGATATTTCATGGCGAAACTGATGATTAAACTCATCAATGCCGTCGCTGAAGTTGTTAACAATGATCCGGATGTTCGCGGACGGTTGAAGGTGGTTTTCTTAGCGAATTTTAATGCTTCTCTGGGTCAGAAAATCTATCCGGCTGCGGATTTGTCCGAACAAATTTCAACGGCGGGTAAAGAAGCTTCTGGTACGGGTAACATGAAGTTTGCTATGAATGGCGCGATGACGATTGGTACCCTTGATGGTGCAAATATTGAAATCCGTGAAGAAGCTGGAGAAGAGAATTTCTTCTTGTTTGGTTTAACGGCTGATGAAGTCTACAAAGTTAAAGCTGCGGGTTATAATCCCTCGGAATACTACAGCAAGAATGCTGAGTTAAAAGCGGTGATGGATCGCCTAACTTCGGGATTTTTCTCTCATGGGGATAAGGAATTGTTTAAACCCATGACTGATTCTTTCATGCACCATGATCCTTATATGCTGTTTGCTGATTATCAGTCTTACATTGATTGTCAAGAACGAGTCAGCAAAGTATTCCAGGATCGTGATGCTTGGACTCGAATGGCAATTTTGAATGCCGTTCGTATGGGTAAGTTTTCTAGCGATCGCACGATCAAAGAGTATTGTGAACAGATCTGGAATGTTAAACCTGTTCCCATTCAACTGGAAGAATACAATCAAGATTCTGCGGTTTTAAAGGTCGCTAAGTAATCTCTCCGCATCTTTTGTTTATTGATCGAGCGTAAAACCCCGTCCCAAGAGTGGGCGGGGATGTAAGCGAGCGAGAGTCTCTGGTACAATACGAATACCTATCACCAGACTAGACATTTCTTGACTGCAACTTGGTATGTTGGAGAATAGGAAAAAGTGGTTTGTCCGTGACGATAGAAGTGGTCAAAGACCAGCCCCGATGAGTGTTCGGGATGCCCCAGGAGTGGGAAGAACAGAAACTTCTTCTCTCTACTGCTAGTCAGACGGAGAGACTTTCTTACGGTCAATTACCCGTATGCGACAGATCCGAAGTGGTCTAGTTGTAAGCCACATCCCCTTGTGGGTGGGGCATTTGACTCTGTAGAATTGACTTTCCCCTGTTAACAAAAGCAGGGGATTTTTTTGGGAAGGGAGTTGACAGACAGGGGCGACTCCTGGTATACTTTAAAGAGTACCTTAAACAATTGGATGTTTAAAAAAATATTTTTTTCGCAAATATCCGATTATACTAAAAATAATACCACAGGCTCCGAAAAAGTCAAGAGGGTAGACTAAAAATAGGCTGACCGAGTTACTGGGGATTAAAATTTCTAAATTCTCGAAATTGCAATCCTTCTGATAGGATTTGTACCTGACAACTTAAGGGAATTTGATCAAAATTACAAATATAGAAAGCCAGTAAATCCCCCTGACGATTACAAACCCGCAAATTATAACCATAGCGTCTTGTTACGGAGGCAAATCGACTGACAAATACATATTGTCCCATGTATTTTTCTCGATTCCAGTTAATCCGATTGACAACAAGAGTGACTAAATTATTAACATACAAATCCGGCTGAAGCTGTGTAATTTTGGGTTCAACAAACCAAGTTTCTAGAATGGGATATTGTTCTGTTTCATCGGAAAGTTGTTCAGCGTTAAGTTGAATATTTATGTCTGATTCCACCTGCTGAGTTGGAGTCGGTAAAGTAGAATATCCATAGAGTTCTTGTGCTAACCATAAACTGGGGATACTGGGTTCAGTTTGAGATAAGGGCGGCGAGGGTAAGACTTCCATCTCCCAGAAACAGGGTTTAGGAGTTTTACTGATCACAAGGTTTTCTGTTTGCGATCGCACAGGTTGAACGATAGAGGTTAAACTCCAAAACACAGTGAATATTAATTTTAGGAATGGATATCGCGGTTGAGAGTGCATAGATATTTTAGGGCTATTCAATCAAAAAAAACTTCCCTACAATTCCGTTCAATAACGTGAAATCAGGGAAAGTTTCAAGTTGTCAAATAAAGGGTTAAAAATTGTAGACTCCCTCAGTTATTCGGCTTGACAATATAATCGGATGAAATCGGTTCAGCTTTGCCGGATTCAACTAAAGCTTGATAAATCATAGCTGAGACTTCCGCCCGAGTTGCAGGTTGATTGGGATTGAGAGTATTTTGTTCGGGATGATTAACGACTAATCCCGCTTCTGTGGCGGCGGCGATTTTCTCAACCGCCCATTTGGGAATTTGATCGGCATCCTGGTAAACTTTTAAAGTTTCTTCAGGATTTCTCGGGGGTTTGAGATCCAACCCACTGACTAAAGCGACTAAAACCTGAACGCGAGGTACGACTTCATTGGGAAGAAAGATCTCACCGGGATAACCCCTCATAAAGCCCGTTTGAGTGACATCAACAATCGCCTGTTGCGCCCAGTTGTCTGGCTTTACATCTTTATAATTGAGTTGAGCGGATTGATCTTTTTGAGGAATAAAGGCATTTTCGAGTTGAGCGGCGAGTTCTGCCCGAGTGATCGGTTTATCAGGTTGAAACGTACCATCATTGTAGGGAACGATAATCTGATTTTCAGTCGTATACTCAATAAACTCTTTAGCCCAGAACTCCGACGGTACATCAGAAAGCACGAAGAATGGTACTGGTGTAGGAATTTCAGCTTTGCTTTGAGGGCTAGCTTTTATATCAGGTTGAGCGGCTTGTTGTTGGCTTTGAGGACTAGCTTGTGTTTGCGGTTGAGCGGCTTGTTGTTGGCTTTGAGGACTAGCTGCTGTTTGCGGTTGAGCGGCTTGTTGTTGGCTTTGAGGACTAGCTGCTGTTTGCGGTTGAGCGGCTTGTTGTTGGCTTTGAGGACTAGCTGCTGTTTGCGGTTGAGTCGTCGTTGACTCTTGAGTGGGAATGGGTACAATAGTCGTCTGTGAACCCGGATTTTCCTGAGACTCAGACGCATCAGGCGGTGTGAAGAAAAAGGGAGTAATCATCCACCAAGCCGGACTGACATCTGTTGAGCGAGAAGGGCTTTCAGGAGTCGGAGCAGGCGAGAAGGATTGAAATACATTTCCCGAAGAGGTAGCAGGTACAGAGACTCGCTGTGGACTTGCTTGTTGTTGCCGATGCTGCAAGAGAGAGTTTTCTAAAACTTGGGATAAATTAAATTGGTCTGAGACACTCGATTGAGGAGTGGGCAGAATAGCAGGTGAAGTGAACTTTTGCCTGTAGGCTTTAGCGTCTTTACCCAACACCCAAAATAATATACCGCCCATCGCTAAAAGTGCGATTAAAACGGCAATCCACTCATCGTTATTGCGAGATGAAGCTTGGGGTGAGGATGAATTTGGAGGCAATGAATTTGACATAAAACACATTGATTCACACAACATCACCCTCAAGATTAGCCGCTATTTTCCTCTGTGGCAATTCATCTCCCGACGGACAGCAGAGCTAGGGCAAATTGCGATGCCTAAATTTGCCCACAAAAGCTTTTATTTAGGATTCTCGCGTTCACTAATCGCCAGAGGTCGTGAAGCGGCTTCAGTCGCTAGAATGTTGATGGCGCGAGCATAGTAAGGATCTCCTTGAGTCCCAATTAATTGAGGATCGCTAGCGAGTTGCTTTTTCTGATCGTCGGTCAGCTCTAGTTTAACGTCGGGTGTGACTCCTTTTTTGCTAATGTCGGTGCCATTGGGCGTGTAGTAATGGGCAATTGTTACCGCTAAACCGGAACCATCAGATAAGGAAAACACCGATTGTACTAAAGCTTTTCCAAAGGTTTGATCGCCCATAATCACGGCTCGGTGATTGTCTTTCATGGCTCCGGCGAGGATTTCGCTGGCACTGGCGGAGTTTCCATCAACGAGAACAACAGTGGGTAAAGTGGTGATTGCGGTGCGGTTGGCTCGGATTTCTTGGGTTTCGCCATCGCGATCAACGGTGCTGACAATCATGCCATCATCCATCCACATTCGGGCAATTTCAATACTACTGCGGAGCAAACCTCCGGGATTCCCGCGTAAATCGAGGACGAAGGCTTCTGCTTGTTTTTCGACCAACTCTTCCATCGCTTCTTTCATCTGTTCGGCGGCGTGGGAGTTGAACTCGCGCAACTGAATATATCCAACTTTTCGCTCTCCTTCGGTATTGAGGCGATAGTAGACGGCTTCGAGTTCAATGCGAGCGCGAGTGAGGGTGACATTGAACTCTTCTTGGCCTGCGCGTTTAATTCGCACTTCAACTTGAGTTCCGACATTACCCCGAATTTTTTCGGCGGCATTATCAACGCTCATCCCTTGGGTTGAGATGCCATCAATCTCTAGAATTTGATCTCCGGCTTGAATTCCGGCAGCTTGGGCGGGAGAATTTTTAATGGGAGAAACAACAACGATGCTTTTCGTTTTCTCATCGAGTGAAAGCTGCATTCCCACACCAGACAGTTCTCCTGCGGTTTGACTGGTCAACCGCTCATACTGTTTCGGGTCCATGAAACGGGTGTAGGGATCATTAAGCAGTTCAAGAGCTTGACGTAAGGCGCGATAAGCTTCTTCACGGGATGAATATTCTTTGCTTAATAGCTCTTGTCGAATGGCTTTCCAGTTTTTGCGGTTGAAGTTGGGATCGACATACTCTCGATAGACAATTTGCCATGCTTCATCTAGAACTGCTTTGGGGCTGTTTTTCAGGCTCGCATGGACTGCATTGCTCAATCCCGGAACCGCTATGGTCGAAATGGCTGCAATTACCATCAGGCGTTGAGCTTTACTACGGATTGCCCCACTTAGGAGGCGATTGCAAAATGAAGAAAAGCTTCCTGCGTTGTCGTTCATCTAGTCTTCCTCTGGCTTGATTCCCTACACTGGGATGAAAATGGGAGATTGGGGATTTTCTCCCCGTTTATATCGTAATTTTAGAGATGATCTCCGCCTGTTTGACCATTTAACAGTGGGAGTCGGCAGGTTATTCGCAGTGAACCATCAATGGATGTATCACAGAGGGGATCAGCAACTGTTGCTTGCTCAATCTTAGATGCTCACTCAAAAATGAGTAAGAATTCGATGAGTTCCCAGGCTTTTGGATACTCCTGACTCGTCCACCATTCAAATTTTCTCCTGCTTTATCGGGAATGTAGACAATCTTTATACTCGTTCTAGCGGAATAATCCGAGTTGGATCTGACTCGTTATCGATGTCATGCTCCTGTACTACTATTAGTGTAGCTAGACTTTTGCTCAATTGGAAATGTCCTAATGTTAACATTTTTACAAAATGAGTCTAAAACTTTCCTTAAAGCTTTCCGGATCTTCAGAAATTGACTCGGTTGAGTCCAATTGTCGGGTTGAGGGATAGAGCGATCGCTGTCGGGGTTTCCTCACCGATATCAAGAGTGAAATATTTTCCGATGCCCTGGTTACACTTTATCGAAAGTAGCTCGTTTTAGCAAATTCAGGTCGATCAACGACTCTAACCTTTTGCTTTCGGGAGAAAATTAAACGATGTTCCGATGAGGGTTTGGGGCTGATGGGGTTGAGCGAGTCGGATGTTTCCCTCAATCTTGTAGGAGCAAATTTTCGATTTTCATTGCAATCCTATAGGAGATTAATCATAATTTTCATCTTCACCGTTTTGTCGTTTGTTTGGCAATCTAATCGAATTAGATCGAGCAATAATTTTTTCAAGAAGCTGAAGATTTTGAGGGTGGAATAATCCACCCCTAGATGGTTAAATTTAATTGGAGTGATAATTTCCAGACAAAATTGGCAGGTGAGTTTTCCAAGCCTGAGAAAATTCTGAGATATAATCTTCTTGCTCTTGGGTTTCAATGGTGTACTGTCGAGTTTCTCTGACGATCGCGATCGCTTTTTCGGGGGAATAGCCCACCGCAACTAAACAGCAAGCGGCGACAAGTCCGCTACGTCCTAACCCTCCCATACAATGAATAACAACGGTTTTATCCTGTTTAGCATTCAGCAATATTTGTTGAACTAAAAGAATCAGTTCATCCATAGAAGTGGGAACACTCATATCTTTAATCGGAAACCACCGGGTTTGTATCCCTCTAGCTTGGGCTTCGGAGATCAGATTGGGAATTTGTACCGCTTCAAACTCGTGGGATTCGATTAGAGAGACTAACACATCAGTTTGATAGTCATGTCGCAAGCGATCGAGATCTTGATACAAATTCCGATTCCACATAAAGTGCATTCCTTGATGCTGTTTTCCGGGTGCAAATGTCAAGCCGACTTTTCCTGGAAATGGAACTTGGTCGGCGGGTAAGAAATCCACCGTAATGGGATCGTTTTGAGAGGTTCTAACGCAGTTCATCTTCAGGCCACCAAAGTTGACAATGGACTGTTTCTCCCTGATTGTAACGAAGTTTTAAATTCTGGGCTAGTTAGAATTAGATAGAATTAGAGTTCACAGATTTCTACCCGTGAAAACAGAAAGTTTCGGGCTTGTATTTCCTGAGAGGTCAGGGGTAAGGAATTGGGGGAGATGAGTTGATAACTGGGTTGTTTTTCCATTCCTGCTTCGAGTCTTTCTAAGCGAGGAAGATGACCTTTGGGAGCATCCAGAGAAAAGGTGAGTTGATCATAAGGTTTCCAGCTTTCTTTTCCATTGTTTCCGGTTTCGATCCATCGCACTAAATCATTAAAATGAATATAGGCATCGGGATCGTATTTTCTAAGATGATCTTCTGTTAACTTGTTTCCGGTTTCTTTATAAATTTCTTTCTGAACAGTCAAACCAAATTGTCCCCCAGAGTATCGAGTCCAGAGTTGATCAAGGGTTTCTAAATAGGAACAGGGGAAGTTTTGGATGGATTCACTGTCTAAGTATCCTTCTGCTTTGCGATTGGTGACTTTTAGCATGACATCATAGGTCTTGAGATCGGCTTCTTTCCATTTTCTTTCTTGCAGCATTTTTTCTAAATCTTTAATCTCTTTTGGCTTACGAATACAGGTTCTTTCTGGTGTTAAAAGATTGATTTCAATTGAGGCGGGTTCATTGTTAATATTCACAAGTTCTAGGTTTCCCACCCCATCATTAATAATTTTATCAATTTGTTTTTTAACGATTTCAAAGCGGTCATCTTTATCTCCTGCTTTTTCTTCTGGTGCTGCGGTAATCAGGAGTTGGTCGCCTTCTAGTATTGCGTTCTCACAGAGCGAATTTTGCAAAGCATAGAGCTTAAAGTTGTCAGGGTTTACTGTAATATTAAGTTCTTCTACATAACCTTTGAATTGATGTTTATTATTAAAATAATCATCCGAAAATCCCAATAATTCCTGATAAAATTCAACAATATCTTTGTTGTTTGAACCTAAATAGTTGAATAGATTAACGTGGGTAAGCGTTCCATAAACTGTTGCAATTGATCCCAAAAAAATACCTGAAACCAAAACGGGAACAGGTCTAAATATCTGCCCAAATATTGTTTCTGTTTTTTCAGTGGAGTTCGTATTTTTCATATTAAAGTTAGGGTAGATGCAATCACATCAAGACTGAGAACACAACTCCTCAAATGAGAACCGCCAACTCAGATTGATACAGGTTGAACAGAGATTGATTCCTACCCAGAAAATATACGGGCTTGTCTGGAGCATTGACGTTATCCCTTGATGATCGCTTGGAGTCTGTCAAAGTGCTTTTTGCTCTCAACTTGATTGTCAGCTAATGCGAGAAATCACGGGTTGTGATCAATCACGATTTAAGTTTACCTCAATTTTACTGAGATCAATCAACTTTGACTGTGCTACCCATTGATATTTTTACTGAGCTACGGTTAAATTTTAACATTTTTATTATACAAAGCTAACATGATGATGATGATGCTTTCCCTAACAGGGAATCACTGGGCTAGTATTTATGTTTGCTTGGCTTTCTCTCCCCCCTGATTCCCGAGTCCCTATTTCTCTGGCTAGTTGTAAATATCACAAGTTGAGTCTCAGCTTGATCCTGTTTTTCCGGGAGGGTTAAGATTAACAAAATCTGAGGGAATGCCGATTATTTTGGTGTTGTTTTAATGACTCGACTAGGACTGGTAAATGCAATCCCTTGGGTTCCTGATGTTCCAATTGATACCGCTTCAATCATCGGTTCTGAGACGTTTTTTTCGGCTATCCATTCAACGATAAAGTTAGCTCCAGCTCCTCCGGTGGAGTTGCTTTGCTCGACAAAAAAATCGGTGCTAGCGAGAGGAGAGAGTCGAATGGCTTGATCTAAATAAGATTGAACTAATTTTCCTTCAGTATTATAATAATTTACGGTTTTAATGATAATAGAATGATCAAGGTCAGTATTTCTAACACTCAAGGTTGTTGCTAAGTTGTAAACTCGGCGAGTATTCATGTAATAAATGTGAGAGTAAACGGGAACATAAATCGTTTGTCCGGCGATAATTTTTAGGGTTTCGAGATTAACGGTTTCCGTCGTTGAAACTGGATTCACTTGCAGATAGGTTTCTTGCGGGTTTGCTGTTGAATTTGTGGAAGACTGACTGACAGTATGACGAGTACAACTGGTTAGAGAAATCACGGTAGCAGAGGTAATCAAAAGACTGATCAAAAAATGAGCATTTAACATTGACTTAAATCCTATTTTAAAGTGTCATCGATCATTAAATCGAAGGAGATTCAACTAAACCCAGTCTTCGAGCCACTGGAGCTAAAGATAAGCCTTGAATGAGGGCAGAAGTCAGAACAATAAAAAACACGATATTAAAAAGTTTATCGGCTTCTGAAAGACCTACCATGAGTGGAAAAGTTGCTAAAACAATTGGTACAGAACCTCGAAGTCCGACCCAAGAAATAAACAATTTCTCCGAAAAACTCACTTGACTAAAAGCCAAACAAATGAAGACACTAACCGGACGAGCAACAAACATCAAAAATAAACTGATGACGATAGCAACTCCAGCAATCGATAACAATTGAGAGGGAAAAACCAGTAATCCCAATGTCAAAAACATGGTAATTTGCATCAGCCATGACAAACTATCGTAAAAACTGAATAAACTGTTGCTATGGATGAGACGCGGGTGATTTCCTATGACGATACCCGCAATATAAACGGCTAAAAAGCCATTTGCTCCTAAAACTGTAGTGACGCCAAAGGTGAGTAGAGTCCAGGCTAAAATAGCAAGGGGATAGAGTCCGGGGGAAACCAAATTAATCCGATTCATCCCTAAAAGAACAAGTTTTCCCATTCCATATCCGAATGCAATTCCTGCCAAAATTTGCCAAAATAATGAGAGTCCTAAACTGATCAAGGAGCCTTCAGATGTACTGAGAAGTCTGACGAACTCAGTGGTTAATAAAACGGCTATTGGATCATTACTTCCAGATTCAAGTTCGAGTAGAGGTTGCAAATCACCTTTGAGACCTAAATTACTCGAACGCAACACAGAAAAAACAGCCGCCGCATCTGTAGAAGAAATAATCGCACCGAGTAACAACCCTTCTGTCCAAGTAATTCCCTGTGAGCCTATATTAAAGCTAGAAAAGGAACCCAAAATAAACCAAGCAAAGGAACCTAAAAGCAACATGGTGATAGCCACCCCAAGAGTAGAAAGGGTTAAGCCTTTGATGAGAACGGGTTGAATGCTTTTCCAGTTGGTATCGAGTCCCCCTGCAAATAAAATCAAAGTGAGTGCAAAGTCTCCGATTAATTTGGCGATCAGAGGATTTTCAAATTGAATCCCTCCGAGTCCTTCCGAACCTGCAATCATTCCCAACAACAAAAATAAAAGCAATGCTGGAACACCGAGTTTATTGGCGGCTTTGCTGGCTAAGATGCTTGCTAACAGCAATATAGCAATACTGATGAATAGGAACTCAACCTTAATCATTACTCCAAATTATCCTATAAAGTTAAAGCTACCCAAAATTCATCGCTGAAAATTTAGTCTCATCGTACCGGATAATGATAGGTTTAACAGTTGGACTCTAATTAACAGCAAACCAAATTTATGAGCGTTGCAGACGATAAGACGGTTGTTCGAGAATATTTTAACTCTACAGGCTTTGATCGCTGGAGACGAATCTACGGCGATGGGGAAGTGAACAAGGTTCAACTCGATATCCGTAATGGACATCAACAAACCATCGATCGCGTGCTAAACTGGCTGAAAGCAGATGACAATCTCTCGGGTCTGTCGATTTGCGATGCGGGGTGTGGTGTGGGGAGTTTGAGCATTCCTCTGGCTGAGGCGGGTGCGATTGTCACTGCTAGCGATATCTCTGAAAAAATGGTTTCGGAAGCTCGAGAACGAGCTACGGCAACTTTAGGTGATCGCGCTAGCAATGTCAAGTTTAGCACTCAGGATTTAGAAGCTTTAGAGGGTCGATATCATACTGTGATTTGTCTGGATGTGTTGATTCACTATCCTGATGATAAAATGGCGGATATGATTGCTCATTTGGCGTCGCTCGCGGAGTCTCGTTTGATTTTGAGTTTTGCACCGAAAACCTTCGCTTTGACTATCCTCAAAAAAATCGGTGAATTTTTCCCAGGGCCAAGTAAAACGACTCGTGCTTATCAACATCGAGAGGCAGATATTGTTAAAATTTTTGAAAATAATGGCTTCAGCGTAGCTCGTCAAGAAATGACTAGCACTCGCTTTTATTTCTCTCGTTTGTTAGAGGCGGTTCGGCGTTAAAATTCAAGGATTTTCAGTCAACCGCTATCGGCAATAAACACCTAAGCTATACTGTTGAGCGATGTTTAATTGCAAGCTGATTGCTAACATCATATTAGGGGAAAGTCATGCAGTTGATTAAGTTGATCACTGCAAGTTTATTGATTCCTATTGGGCTGTTTTGTTTGCTGACCATTGCAACTGGACTGATTAACCCGGATGCTTCGGTTCATAGCAAAATCAGCATCGCAATCGGTGGGTTAATTTTGGGTTTACCCGCGTTAGGAATTGGCGGTTGGCTGTTGTGGGATAGTTCTTATCAATCTCGTCAGAAGATAGAAAATCGCTCCCGTCGGATTCATTCTATCTTCTTTCATTTACTGATACAAAATCAGGGCAAAATAACGCCCAGTGATCTTGTAAGGTTTACTCATTTATCTCCCCAAGAAGCTGAGAAGTTTATTCTGAGTAAAGCGATAGAACTTCAGGGGACTTGGGAGAAAACGCCAGAGGGAGAAACGATCTACTATTTTGAGTTAAAATAACTGTTTTCCTCGTATTTCTATCTTAAATTATGCTACAAACTCCAACACAATCTCTGACTCTTGAGGGGTTTCTCAAACTCCCAGAAACAAAGCCAGCAAGCGAATATATTAACGGTAAAATCATTCAAAAACCTATGGCTCAAGGAAAACATAGCGCAATTCAGGGAGAATTGGTGACAGTGATTAATGAAAGTGCAGAAAAGCAACAGATAGCCTTAGCATTACCGGAATTAGGATGTACCTTTGGTGGACGTTCAATTGTTCCTGATGTTGCTGTGTTTACTTGGAGTCGCATTCCTTTAGATGAAAATGGTGATATTGCGAATAGTTTTCCGACTCATCCTGACTGGACAATTGAAATTCTTTCTCCCGATCAAAACCAAACAAAAGTCATCAGTAATATTTTACATTGTCTGGATGCAGGTTGTCTGATGGGTTGGTTAATTGATCCGGCTGAAAAGTCTGTATTTGTTTATCCTATGGGTGAACAACCGATGGTTTTACAAACACCCGAACAAGTTCTTCCAACTCCTGAATTCATCTCAGATTTTAACTTAAAACTTTCAGAACTATTTAATTGGCTGAAACCGGTAACTCTTTTTCCGTAATTGCCGATCCCGTTTTAGCAAAACTATTGTATATTAAAAGGTAAGGATTTAAAATAATCATTGAGTTATGACTGTAGAATCAATAATCAATGTTTTGAAATCTGTTCGGTTTGTTGTTGATGCTCAAGGTCAGAAAACAGCCGCACAATTAAGTATTTCCGATTGGGAAACATTGCTGAATTGGATTGAAGATCGAGAAGATGAAGCGATTTTTAAAGAAGCGATGCGCCAGCTAAAAGAAGCAGGAGGAAACCCCCAAAAAGCGGGATGGCTGGATTGGGAATCGGTGAAATCCCAATGGGATAAAGATTAAGTAATGTATCAGATTCAGCTATCTGCATCTGCTCATAATCAGGGAAAAAAATTACCTGGTGTCATTCGTCAACGCATTAAAAATATTATTGATGCTCTCGCCCAAGATCCTCGTCCATATAATAGCATTCAGCTTGACTTTGAAACCGAGGACAGTTGGGAACCCAGACGAATTCGTGTTGACTCCTGGCGGATTATATATGCGATAGATGATGAGTTTCAACAGATTGTTATTTTAGCAATTCGGAAACGTCCTCCCTATGATTATTCAGATTTGAGCGATTTATTAACAGACTTAGGTTAAATTGTAGCTAAAATCAATAACAGGAAATCTCATGGATAGAATCTTTTTAACAATTGCAGCAATTTTAGGCGGTTTTTCGGTGATGGCGGGTGCTTTTGGCGCTCATGCTTTGAGTGGAAAAATCAGCGAACGAGGGATTGAAATCTTTGAAACGGCTGCTCGTTATCAAATGTATCATGCCCTGGCTTTATTATTACTCGGAGTGTTACTCAGAAATTCTCAATCTCCTCAACCGTTAATCACTATCGCCGGGACTGCTTTTATTGTCGGGGTCGCCATTTTTTCGGGGAGTCTGTATGCTTTAAGCTTAACGGGGATTAAATGGCTCGGCGCAATTACGCCGCTTGGGGGTGTGGCATTTATTGCGGGATGGGGATGTTTAGCGATCGCCACTTTCAAGCTCTGATTAAAATCTGAGATAGAGTAAAAATTTACCCATTCAGTTGGTTATGATACCGTAGAAGAGTTACGCTGGAAAGGTAATAAGACAAATTCTTCATCAATTTAGCGCAAATGGGAAGCGAAACAATTGTTCTGTTGTCGAGTCGTGAAATCGAAAAAATGCGTCAAGCGGGACGTTTAGCGGCTCAATTATTGAATCATCTTGAACCGATGGTTCAACCAGGAGTGAGTACACTGGAACTCAACGATGAAGCCGAACGTTGGACAAAGGCTCACGATGCTCGCAGCGCTCCTTTAGGATATCATGGCTTCCCCAAATCGATTTGTACGAGCGTTAATCATGTCATTTGTCATGGTATTCCCAACGCCAAACAAATTCTTCAAGAGGGAGATATTATTAATATTGATGTCACTCCGGTTGTGGATGGTTATCACGGTGATACTTCTAAAACATTTTTTGTCGGTACGCCTTCCCCGGTTGCGAAAAAATTAGTTGAAGTTACTTATGAGTCGATGATGCGGGGAATTGCGGCGGTTAAACCGGGTGCAAAAATTGGAGATATTGGCGCCGCGATTCAAGAATATGCAGAATCTCACGGATTTTCTGTTGTACGAGATTTTGTTGGTCATGGTATAAATACCACGTTTCATACCGCACCTCAAGTTCCCCATTATGGAACCGCCGGAAAAGGAAAAAAATTGCGTCCGGGGATGGTTTTTACGATTGAACCGATGATTAATGAAGGAACTTGGGAAGCAAAAGTTCTCGAAGATGGTTGGACTGCAATTACCATCGATGGTAAACTTTCCGCCCAGTTTGAACACACTGTTGCTGTGACTGAATCCGGTGTAGATATTTTAACATTACCGGATTAGGTTTAATTTCTAGCAGTTTAATTGCTCATTTGCCTTAAATTTGCTGAATACAATATTGTACTCCCGTCTCAAAAATGCGGGTTCCGCCGCCTTCTGCAACGGTTTGACGCAACGCTTGGGGGTTAATTACACGCACTCCCGCCAAGTAATTAACACCCATTTCTGCTAATTCTGATAACCAAGGTAAAGTCGGCCCCATTAATACTAAGGTCGCATCTTTTGATAATTCTGCCAAGCGAGGAAAGGTTTTATTCACAATAGAAGTCGCTGTTAGAAACACCCATTCCGACTCGGGTAAAATAAATTCACAAGCGGGGTCTGGTAAATCTCCCGAAGCGGGTTGTCTCTCAATCACAACTAAATTCATCTCTTTTTCATAGCGAGAAAGTTCAGGATAACGCCCAACAATTGACACTCGTTTTCCGCGAATTTGCGGTAAAAAATATTCAAAGACTGCTAAGTTTGACGGGCCAGTTGGAGACAGTAATTCAGCCGTTTTTGACAGGGGAGAATTGGAGTTAATAATTGCGTTAATTACAGCCATTCCGACTGTGGCTTGATAACTCTCCCATGACTTCACCCACGAGGTTAATTCCGAGGCGGGTTTGTTGACCAAAGTTCCCGACCAAGGTAAAGTACGAATGGGTATTCCTGGACTCATACATAACCCCATTCCTTCGGCTTCACAAAGCGTCCAGGTTAAACCAATGATAATTTCTTGAATGGGACTATTGCTGAGGCTTTTATCCAGTAGCAGGTCATAAATTTCGCGGGGATGAGTCATAGAAATTTGTGATTAACCAACTTTGTTATTATTGACGCATTTAGCCTCAATTTCCAATGGCTTAAGAAGTTCTTTGGGTTTTTGGAGAAAATAGAAAATAGGATACAAACCGCAACACCCTTACAAAATCAAAAACCCTGTTGTGAAACCAAATCCATACAGAGTTGATTAACAACTGCTTCATCAACGGATTTGGGAAGGGTTGAAACGGCTTCGGCTTGATCGAGTTGTTGATAGAGTTGTTTTGCTATTTCCATCACTTCATCGTAGGAATATACACCTTTTTTGATGGCTAATAATTCCTCTGCATCTCCAGCTTCTCGACGATCAACAACTAAAATCTGAGTCTTTAAAACCTCTATTCCGGTTTTTAATAGCCGAATGGCTTGCATGGCAAATTTACAATCATACCCGACTTTTGCTTCCATTTTAGCACGTTCTGGATTGCGATTTTGTTTCCAACTTTGGTAGTTTTTGAATTCTAGAATCGCTCGTTGATACTGTTGACTTTTTTGCAAGAGTTGAATAAAGTCTGATGAACAGTTGGTGAGTTTCTGAGTTGTTTCTAATGTCTCATCAGGGAGGGAATGTTGTTTGAAAATTCCCTTGTAATCGATTTCTGATGTTAACAGATTATACAACTCTTTGGCGGGTTCTAGATATTCGATGCGATCGCGTACCAATAGATACAAGTATTCTAAAAAACTATTCATCTGACTGATATTTAGAGGCGGTGTTTCTCCGAGTCCAAATTCAGCCGCAGTCGGTTGATGTTGCGGGGGGTTCAGCAACCAACGGCGATGAGATTCTAGCTTTTTGATTTGAGCGTAACCATAACCGGAATAGGTTTGTTTAATTCGTTTTGAGAGGAAAGTTTGTCGATGTTGCTGCAATATTTTTCCGACTTCTGTGAGATGAATATAATCTTTAAACCACAGCAATTCTAAGATATTGGGATTATTATCAATGGCTAAATTCAAGAACTTTCTCAATTCATAAATACAGGTATCCTTAGAGAGATAAGGAAACTTTTCAGAGGGGGTTTTATCCCACCCTTTATCTTGTTGTTCGATTTGACTTAACCCCAAATAATAGGGTTTTGTCGCAATGAAAATCCCTCGGTAGTCATAATCAGAGGTAGCCGTTTCTAAACCATAACCCCGTGAACCTGTTAAGGCGATTAAAATGGTTCTCTTTTCGATTTCTTGACGATTCATTAATTTTTTAAATGATTTTTTCTAATCCGTAGACTGATAGGTTGTACCATCAGGTAGGGTGACATTTTGCATGATATTGTTATGTAATTCAGCACGACTCCAATTTGCCCCTTTAAAGTTTGCTCCACTCATATCAAGATAAGTTAAACAAGCGAATTCTAACTTAGCATTGATCAGAGTTGCTTCTACCAAACAGGCTTTCTCTAAGTTGCTGACTCTCAAATTAGCCCCTCGAAGATTGGCTTGGTTTAAATTAGCAGAATTTAGATTAGCTTGGCTCAAGTTAGTATTCGTCAAGTTGGCTTTACGGAGAATAGCTTGCTGAAGTTGAGCGTATTGAAAATCAGCATTTTCACAGCTTGTATTCTCTAGAATAGCAGAATTAAGTTCGGCTTTTCGGAGATTTGCATTTTTTAAACTTGCATCGGTTAAATCACTAACAATTCTCGATTTTGATGGATTTTCTTTATCTAAATAGGGATTAAAATTAGCTTCCTTGAGGTTCGCTCCATCAAGATTAGCCGCTTTTAAAGAAACGCCTTGCAAATTGGCTTGAGCCAAGTTAGCATTTTTCAAATTAGCCTGATCAAGTTGAGTGAGTTGAGAAGAAAAACATCCCAGATTTGTAGATTTTAGATCCGCATTTTCTAAGTTCGCTTGAGTTAAGTTACTCCCGGTGAGTATTGCGAAACTTAAATCGGCTCCTCGCAAATCACTTCCACTTAAATTAGCATTTTTTAGGTTTGCTTTTTTGAGGTTAGCATTTCTAAAATTGGCATTAACGAGGTTGGCTCCTTGAAGATTTGCTTCTTCTAAATCTGCTCCCGCTAAATTGGCTCCAGCGAGATCAGCTTGCTGTAAGTTTGCTTTTGGAAGGCTACTATTTTCACCCCGTTTCGTCTTTAATATCTGACGAATGGGATCAAGAATTTCGAGGTTCTGATTTTCGGGTGTTTCAGGTTTTAAGTTGAATGAAGGTGGAAAGTTAGGTTCCGAAAGACAAGCGTTCATTATGCACACCTGGGGTAGAGTTGAGAAGGCACAGTCTCAAAATGGGACTATTAGCCTTCTACTTGTATATATCTCCCAAGTTGAACCTCTTATGCAGACGGAACCCGTTTTTTGATGATTATTCAGGATTAAACCCAAATGGGGGTAAGGTTTCTTGAATTTCTGAACCGAGGCTAACGGTAACGATGAATTTTTCCTCTAAACTTCCAATAACCGCCGTGAAAATATAGGGATAATCATCGTCTGGATTTAAGTTTTGTTCCACTAAAATCTGCGTCTCATCACTGACTCGTAACTGAACTTGATTGGGTAAACTCATCCGAGAAGGTGTTCCTAAAATCAGCAATAATTTCCATTCTCGAACCGTATTAGAGTCTAATTCCCAAGTTAAAGCATACAACCGCAAAGCTGTTTCTGCTAGTTGTAAATCCCGATAAGCACCTTTCGCTTGAGTCGGAATTTCTATGTCTTGTTTTTGAAGTTCCTGCACAATCTCTTCAAATTCTTCGGAAGCAAATCTCAAACTCCGCATGGCGGTGGCTGGTGATAATTCAGGAACAAGAACCCAGGATAATTCACTGGCAAAATGATCTAACTCATCTCGTAACCAACGCCCCAGATTCATGGCGGGTTCAGTTAATAATGTCAGGAGATCAGAGAGGTAATTATTTTGCGTTTTAACCAATTCTGATGAACTTGTTTCAGCTTCTAAATTCGTTAAATTTTGAACTTGATAAACCCATCGTAAAAGCTGAGGATTGGTGAGTATTGCTATTCCTTGTTCCCAGGTTAATAGATTCCAAAGTTGAGAGGTTGACTGTCCGTTTTCTGCTTGAAGTTGGGGTAAAATAGCTTGTAATTCTGCTTTTTGAGCGGAGAGTGAATTCTGACGATTAACCGCTTTAGGTAACGCAATGGCTGCGGGTTCTAAACAACGGAAATAGAGGAGTAACTGATCGGTTTCTTGTTCAAACCATTGCAGGGGAATTTGATATGTCCAGTCTAAATCAGGTTGTAAATTAACGTTAGCTTTGGCTGCGATTAAATCGGGATAGGAAATAAAGCCAGAAATACTAACCGTTTCCAGTTCTTCTTGAACTTCGACTAATACATAAAATTGAGCCGCATACTCAGGTAAGTCTAAAACAGCTTGAGGAACAGTAACGACTTCATCAAACAAGCTACCGACTGTAATCAGACACACCTTAAATTGATTAACTTTTAAATGACAAACCGCTTCAATGCTATTACTAATTTCAGGATTAAAAACCGAACATTTTTCTCGATTAACTGTAAAATCTTCGCCTCGTTCTTCTAACCAATTCTCAAACCCAAACAAAGCCAAAGCGTTTAAATAAGTAAACCATTTTCGAGATTCATTCTGAATAGCATTACTGAGGTTGATCGCTTGATTGATTTGATCGTTTGATAATGTAACCGATTCGGGAGAGAAGGTTTCAAAGCCGAATTCTAGTTCTGATAGTAGAGATGAGTTATTCATTTTGGTTTCTCCTGATTACTTGAATTAACTGTTTGAGTTGATCTGATGTACCGCCCAGTGTTATTGTAATACAATTAAATAGCATAGAGTTATAAGGTGAATTCCTTTAACAGTTAAACTGACAATCGAGCTGCTTACAAAGTCGCTGAGAAAACAGACTTTTTGTGGAATTATCTTGAGAATTATGAGATTCTGATTCGGCTTCTTGAATAATCTGATTAATCTGTTCATCGAGTGCTTCTTCAACTTTTTTATCTAGATTTTTCAAACGTTGAGTATCAGTATAGTTTTTAGCAAACTCAAGAATGCGATCGCGTAACTGAATTAATAATTGTTGTCTAACATCGGCTCTAAACTCCTTTAAGTTTAACAAACGAGTGACCTGATATTGGGCTTTCAGTCCGAGTTTTTTGGCAATTTCTCCCATCGACTCTCCTCGACAATGAAATAGACTCAACGCTTTTAAAAATTGTTCTGACTTTTCCTGACTTTTCCGCTTAAATTGCTTGCATCTTTGCTCAGTCACCTGTACAATTGTTGCATCTAAACAGGACATCAACTGCTGACGGTACTGCTCTAAAAACTCCTCTTGATTGTCATCTTTTTCGGTCGGCTTTATGTCAATCAATTGATCTATCTTTTCATCAAGTTCTATCGGCTTAATCGGGAATTGACCCCCTCGAACATAAATCCGATAATCTCTTAATTGAGTTGCAATTTCTTGGAGGCTTTGAGCGACAATCTTCGCGGAAATCGAGAGATTCAATTGAGTTTTTAGGAAGTCAGCCATTTGTTCATATTGTTCAGAAGTTGGAGGTTGACATAGCCTTTTAAATCCAGTTTGGCGTTGTTGAAGCCGTTGACTGCGATAGACACTGTGATAACTTGATAAAATGTGACTACTGCGTTGAACTTCTAAAGGAGTCAATTGATAAACCTCAGACAAAATTCGTTCAAGTTGTTTGGGTCGAGTATCGTTCAAAATCGCCCAATTACTGATCATATAAATTCCCCGTTCCAGCAAAAATGCGTTCAATTCTGGATGGAATTTAACTCGTCGATTGGTCCAGGTGGCTAAACTACTTTGTTGGGGGTCAAAACTTTCGAGAATTTGTCGGGCTAAGGACTGATAAGCTGTGTTTTTGCGGTTTATTTCTCCGGCTTCATCGAGAACCAAAGGCAGCAAATCACTACAACTAACGCCGTATTCATCCCTATATTTGGCTTCGAGGTTCAAGCAGACTTGCTCGATTTGCCAAGAAATATAACACAAAAGACAGAGTTGAGCATTGATTGAATTCAAATTGGGATGAGGAAGCGTTTCGGGTTCCCGATACCATTGAGTCAATTTTTGCTGAATTTCAACATCTGAGATGTCTGTGCGAGTCGCCCACTCTGGAAATACTGACTGAAAAAATGACTTAGCCGAGGGGATTTCAGAGATTTTTCTCTGTCCCGAACTTTCGAGTTTGACTAATTTCCAGTATTTTGACGCAGTAGCCATTGAGATTCAAGTTTTAGTTGGCGATAGTGAACGATCAACAGACTCATTCCTTGATCAATTATTTCATCTGCTTTGCTTTGTGAGTGTTGTACTGGGGTATTCCCCTCTACTAATACCTATTTCTAGGCACACTCAGCCTATGCACTCTGCCTCAGAGTTTAACAAGCTGATCGGATTTAGGCAATCAAAACATCAGGATTCGCCGTCTGTGTCAATATTTGCTCGACTTCCCCAACCGTTAAATTGGGGTTCGCACTCAGCATCAACGCCGCTACACCCGCCACATGAGGTGCAGCCATCGAAGTTCCATCTGCCAGGCTATAACTGTTGTAAGGTATCGTAGAATAGACCTCTACACCAGGAGCCACAACGTAATCGAGCGGTATCCACCCTGCCTGATTAGAGAAATCTGCAAACTGATTGTTAATATTAGAAGCGCCTACTGCAATTCCCCAGTCTGTTGCGTACCCTGCCGGGTATTTAGGGGAAAACCAATAATCGTTTCCAGCCGATGATACCACAACAACTCCATTCTCTGTTGCAAACTGAACGGCTTGTTGGAGTGGTGTCAAGTCATTGTAATAATCATAATAACCCAGACTCATATTAATCACGTCTGCACCGTTATTCACCGCATAGTAAATCCCAGAGGCAATACTATCAATTCCAAGCTGATCAACAGTCATTGTTACTCGTATCGGCATAATTTGAGCATTCGGAGCAACTCCAGTCATGCCAAATTCATTGGCTTCAGCAGCAACAATTCCAGCGACATGAGTCCCGTGACCATCAAAGTCCATCGGAAAGCCATTATTGTTCAAAAAATCCCAACCGATGATATCATCTGTATAACCATTGCGATCATCATCAAGACCATTACCCGGAATTTCATCAATATTTTGCCAGATTCTACTATCAAGATCGGGGTGAGTGTAGTCAACGCCTGTATCAAGCACCGCTACAACAACGCCTTCACCTGTAAAACCTTGAGTCCAAACTTCAGGAACGTTAGTGGCGTTGAGTTCCCAAGGATAATTCGTATCGAGAACATCTGCAAAGGGAACAGGAGAACCAATTCCCCGACTAACCGCAGCAGCAGCATTAACTAAACCATAGCCATCGACTGAATTAAAACCGGGGACTGGCTCAGTTGTAGAGAGAGTCAGAGTATAGGGCGTATCACCACTGTATTGTTGAACGTTAACATAGTAGGTTCCGGGCGGTAAATTTGCTGAAATATTCTCGGGGAGGCTACCGCTTTGAATAAAAGAGTTAATCACCTCACCATAATCAACAATACCATTACTGTTGTAATCGGCAATCAGTTTTAAATCAGCATCAGCGATTAAACCATCCAAAGAAAGCGTCAGATCTTTAGGACTGTTGAGTTGAAGGCGATAATAGTCATCTAGATCAAACGTTCCGACTGAATCATTAATGATTTGAGTTCCTTCTAATACACCCAAATCTTGAGCCGTTATTAAACTATCATTAGAAATTAGTGGCGTGTCGGGAAATATAAGTTCATTGCTCAGGCTGGAACTGATCGATGATAATTGTTCACCTGTGAGTAAATCAACGCTGGGGTGAGTTTGTGGGTAGTCGGAGCGATGATCGCCCAAAAACTCAGGAATAATAACAGGTTCAAGGCTTTCTAGAGTGGGGAATTGAGACATTGAGGAAACAAAGCCATCAAGGTTCTCAGCGCCCGTGATGTCATAGAGATACAATCCTGAAAAATCTGTTTGAGAGTCAAACATCTTAGTAAGCGTTTCCAACCGCCATAAACTTCTATCTGTTCTTATCTCTGGCGGTGGGGAACTTATGCAAAGCTGTTGGTTAATATTAAAATCAACGCCAAGATCCTGCTGATAAGGATTTAAAATACTGTCGATAGAGTTCACAGCTAACGGTTGCTTGATCACCATCTAGATGAACTAGCCCCATACTCTTCAGTTTAAAGGCTTGTACTTGATCGAGTTGAATGGGAGTTTGGGCGGTGAGAACTTTTTGATAGGCGATCGCTAAATCAGGATGTTGTTGAATACACCAGGCTTGACTATGCAGATGATGGTGATAAATTCCTGTATCATGGGTTGCCGTTTCTAGTAATGTTTGGACATCGATTTGACAACGGACACTTTGATAGAAAGCCAGTCTGACGAGATAAGGAAATCCCCCCAGCAGATCCATCAATTGCGACAAAACTGAAGCCGATAGATGGAGTCGATGACGCAGAGCCAGATCTAGCACTTGTTCGCTGTTAAAAGGCGGTAACTCAACGGAGTAGTAACCGATGTTAAAGGGAGATTTATTCAGTTCGAGAGGAATATAGACTTCTCTTGAGTTTATCAGAAGTAAACGCAGTTTTTGCCACTCATTAATATCTCGGGTTTCTTCATGCCATGAGCGCAATAGCGCAAATACATCTCGGGTGAGTGAGGGATAATCAAAAAGTTGATTGACTTCATCGATAGCCAGGATGATCGGACTGTTGATTTTTTGGAGCAAATAACCCTGAAAATAGAGGGTACAACTGACTAATGCTCCCATGTCTTCATCCCAATATTCATCAAGTTGTGGATCTAATTCTAGTTGTCGGGCGGTGTTAGCGCACAACCAGCGCAAAAACTTTTCGGTTGAGGTGAAGACTTTGCTTTCTGCTTGGTTTAGACTGAGCTGTACAGTTTTACATCCTTCTCCTCTTGCTTTAGCAAGCATTCTCACCATTAGCGAGGTTTTACCCATTTTGCGAGGTGCTTTGATGACGGTTAGGGAGCGAGGCTTGTGAATTTCTTGATAACAGCTAGATTCAATTGGCGATCGCTCGATGTAAAATTCAGAAGCGAGGGGAACTTGTCCTTCGGGAGATTCTACTTTTAGCGCATCCGAGATTTCTACAAACTTTTTCCCATTAATACTTCCTGAATTGAGCAGTTGTTTTTCGAGTAAAAGGCGACAGTTGATTTTATTGACCTTTTCACCGATAACTTCTGACAGCAGATGCCATAACTTGGGAGCGGCTCCATTTTTGAGGTAGCTTGGAGAATAACCATTTTCCACCGCTATTTGATCGTAGGTCTTTTTGATATCCTGCAACGATTCCGTTAGGATAGTTTTGTGGATATAGCTCAAAGAACTCCCTGTCCGAATACTTACCAAGGTATCGGCTAGTTCTACAATTTCCTTAACACCCATTCCCCAGAATAAACTCTATGGTTTTCTTATTCACCCAGTATAGCCGCATCCTCTAGATATTTTAATTTTTGGCTACCATAATCTGAATATACTCAATCTTATACGGGACGACTCAGGTGATCGTTATAGATCGCAATTTTGTTGAACAGGGTTTTGTTGTTACTGCACTTTTATTATCGGTGATTGGGAGATCCTATAGCATTTAATAGAAAGAATTAGGTATTTTCATCCATGTTTTCCAGCTTGATCAAAGTCTTTGATCTATTAGGATTCCTTGGAAATAGAGCAGTTGACGCTTTTCTCAGTCCTTAAGTTTTATTGCTGAAGATGGATTGATGCTCAAAATCTCAAGTGTTAATGGAGGTTATGAACTCTAAGTTCGAGCTTTTCTCACCAGTAGATTGTGTAGGGTTTTAAAAGTTAAGCTGATGATTTTCAGAAATGGAACTGGCGGCGTGAAAATTATCACCTTAGCCAGTTCACCTCAACAAAACCAGTCACCCTACCAATATGACAAGAGCAACATCCATCGACAATACATAAAGTTAGTCTTTTGCTCAATTTCATAAGATAACATTATCAAATCACATCCAATGCCGTTTGTAGATCCGATATTAAAACATCCTAAAATCTACTCGGGAAGTCACTTCTAGCACTTGAGGCTAATCGTTCAACTCCAGTGAATGGGATCTAAGCGAAATCTCTTTTCCCTCCGCTTTACCTACTGTTGCTGCAAAAATATTTTGAAAATCAAATTTCCTTTGCTCAGGAATTAATATACATAGATTCTGCAATTTGTCAACATCCAAAGTTAGTTATTTTCAGAGCCGATGTTGGGATAAAGCTGAATCTGTATCGAATTTGATAGTTGAGGGAAAGAACAAATTGTAGAGTACAAATAAATGCCAGGAGTTGGAATTATGGCTAATGTTGTCTTCTATGAAAAACCGGGATGTAAAAATAATACGAAGCAAAAAGCCTTGCTACAAGCCGCCGGCCACAATTTAGATGCTCGCAGCCTATTAACTGAGTCTTGGACTCCCGAAAAATTACGTCCTTTTTTCGGCGACTTACCTGTAACAGACTGGTTTAATCGCAGCGCACCTCGGATTAAATCCGGTGAAGTTGATCCAGGTCAAGTAGATGCAGAAACCGCCTTAAATTTAATGATAGCCGATCCTCTGTTAATTCGTCGTCCTTTAATTCAAGTGGGAGAGATTTATCGAGTCGGTTTTGATCAAGATAGTATTGCAGCTTGGATTGGTTTAAATCCTACCAGTTCTATTGCTGAAGACTTAGAAACTTGTCCCCGTTCTCACGCTGAAACGCCTTGTAAGACTTCCGCAGATTAAATTTCAACTCGGTGAGATTGAGAATTTTTTGGGCGCTTTAGTTTGCGCCCTCAATTATTTCAGACTGTTTCTGTTGCTATTTCCCACCATAATAAAACGCGATTTCTTTGGGTTTGAGCGGTTCAAACTTCGCATCAGCTAACATTTGATTGAGTTCTTCTTGGGGAATATGTTTCGCACCGATGCGGACAATACGCGATCGCATTGAATTCGATACACCACTGCGCTGTCGTCCAGCTTCTAAAGCCATCACTTTATTGTAGAGATCTAATTTATCTTGAGGAATGGGAGTTCCGTCTAAATCAATTCCCTCTGCGATCGCTTGATCGACTGCATCTGCGCCTTGGGTACTTGGAGTATCTGATTTCATTTTAGGAGACCTATTCAAGAAAACTCAAGCTTGAGTCCGAATTTTACCAAGTTTATTTTATCAGACAAGTTCCCCAGTCAGATTAAAAGCCCACCTTGGGGGTGAGCTACGTGGAATATTACGCTCGGTATTGCTGGATTGTTTCTATACTAGCAGTCGAGTTTGCTGATCGTTCGTATAAACATATACTGAGTCGTATTTTTTGGCTCTTTCGTTTAATTTTGATTCAAGTTCTTGATTGCCCCGTCTCGAATGAATAACGTAATGTTAATTAAATCCATCCAAAGAAATAAGTCATTATCACTACTTTTTATCAAAAGAAATAAAAACTTAAATCTCTCAAAAAAATTAAGTCAATTCTCAGGTTAACTTAAGGTTAATGTATGATGATGTAATTAAAAGAAGTTAATCCTTTGAGGAAAAACACCATGAGAAAGTTAATCGGTTGTATTACATTGGCTTTTGTGGGATTGAACCTAAGTTTACCCGCCCAAGCTGTTCGAGTCACCCAACAAGATATCGTCTGTTATTTTAAGTACAAAAATGGTGATAATGCTTGGGTACTCGATAGCGCAGGAGCAACAACACTTGCAGGTGCTAGACGCTTTACTAGACAGATTCTTCAACGAGAGCAACGTTTAGCGGATGAAGCGGGAGAAGAACTGCAAGTGGTGTATACGGGCTGTCGTGATCCCTATGGTCACAATTAACTACGACGATAAAAATATCATTGAGTGACGAATAAATTCTAGTTCAAACAGAGTCTAATAGAATGATGTCGTCACTAGCTGTAAGTTTTTGCTGAAAAAAATTAACTTCAATTTGGCGATCGCTTCACAAATGACACCTGCCAGATTACAATTAACACAAGGGACAAATAAGATTCAGATTAAAATCGCTAAAATTTAGGATGGAACATGAAACTCTCGCAGCAACAACTCAATACATTATCCACTTGTCCGCGTCGGTTTCAATACACCTACTTAGAGCAACTGATTTCCCCGCTTTCCCCCGAACAAGAAGAAAGACTTGCATGGGGAAACCGCTTTCACCTGTTAATGCAGCAGCGAGAATTAGGCTTACCCATAGAAAGTTTAGTAGCTGAAGATCCCTCACTCGGTGACAATTTAACTGCATTAATTCAAGCCGCCCCTGAGATTTTTAATTCTAATTTTAATTTTAATCCTGACGTTCAAACTTTTCGAGAAGCGGAACATCAACGCATTCTCAACTTTCAAGATCATCTGCTGATCGGGGTTTATGATCTATTAATCGCCGACAATAAAACCGCTCAAATTATTGATTGGAAAACCTATCCTCGTCCTCAAAATTATGGTCATCTGATCAAAAATTGGCAAACGAGGCTTTATCCCTATCTTTTAGTGGAAACGAGCGATTATTTACCCGAACAAGTTTCGATGACCTATTGGTTTGTCAAAGGAAACGAAAATTCCGAACCGGAATTTATCAAATTATCCTACAATAGTCAACAGCATCAACAAACCCAACAGGATCTCAGCCAACTGATCACCCAACTTGATTATAATCTCCAACGCTACGAACAAGCAGAACCCTTTCCTCAAGTTAACCTTTCAAAAGGAGAGTGTAAATCTTGTTCTTTTGCCTTGCGTTGTCAGCGAATTCAGGAAACGGATGATCATTTTTGGGAATTCAACGTTAACAAACTGCCAAATCTCGCTAAAATAGAAGAAATTCCCATCTAAATCTCAAAGATATTTTCTCTCCAAAATCTTAAATTCAAATGTGGCAAATTCAGCCGACTGTTGAGATTCCCGACTGGATAATTCCTGCAATTCGTCATCATGCCCCCCAGGTTGATGGACGTTTTGCCGCCCAGTTACTCCTGTCTCGTGGTATTCAAACCCCCGAACAATTAGCAGTATTTCTCGATGCAAACCTCTACAAACCTGCAAATCCTTTTGAGTTTGGATTAGAGATGAAATGGGCAGTAAATCGATTAGTGATTGCCCGCAACTGCGATGAAGCGATCGCGATTTGGGGAGATTTTGACGCCGATGGAATTACTGCAACATCTGTATTATGGGATGGATTAGGTCAGTTTTTCAACCAAATTGGAAGTATAGCAGAAACAACAGAAGACGCATCAGCCTATTTATGTTACTACATTCCCAATCGTTTAACAGACTCTCACGGCCTGAATATTTCGGGGATTGAAACATTAGCCCAACGGGGTGTAAAAGTGATTGTGACTTGCGATACAGGCAGTACCAATATTACTGAAATTAAATACGCCAAACAGTTAGGAATTGATGTGATTGTCACCGATCATCATACCTTGCCGCCGACACGTCCGCCTGTTGTTTCGATTATTAATCCCCGCAATTTGCCCCCGCAGCATCCGATGTATCATCTCTCTGGGGTAGCGGTGGCTTATAAATTAGTCGAAGCCCTCTACAAAACTTTACCAGATATTCCCGAACGTCCCCTAGAAGATTTGTTAGATTTAGTGGCAATTGGGTTAATTGCGGATTTAGTTCAGCTTACCGGAGATTGTCGTTATCTCGCCCAACGGGGAATCGAAAAACTCAAACAACAACAAACAACTTCGACTCGTCCGGGTGTGGCAAAATTATTGAATTTGTGTAAACGGACAGGCGATCGTCCGACGGATATTTCCTTTGGTTTAGGCCCTCGAATTAACGCGGTGAGTCGCATTCAAGGAGACGCGAGTTTTTGTGTGGAATTACTCACCAGTCGAGATGAAAAACGCTGTGATCAATTGGCTTTAGAAACTGAATTAGCCAATACTCGCCGCAAGTCACTGCAACGAGAAGTGACAAAAGATGTAACGAAAAAACTCAGTCAATTAGACTTATCAACCACTTGTGTGATTGTGTTAACTGATCCTCAATGGCCGATTGGAGTTTTGGGGTTAGTCGCGGGTCAAGTGGCGCAAGAATATGGACGACCGACTATTTTATTAAGTACGGATATTGAAGGAAAAGAAGACAACAATCAACCCTTAGCCAGAGGTTCGGCGCGATCCGTTAATCAAATAGATTTGTATGAATTAGTCCGAGGTCAGGCGCATTTATTACATCGGTTTGGCGGTCATCCGTTTGCGGCTGGGTTAAGTATACCTGTGGAAAATATTCCGATGTTTACAGAGGCGATTAACCGTCAACTGCGAGAACAAATTGAACAGATTCCCGGTGGGGGATTAGAACCAATTATCCAAATCGATTTAGTTTGTACAGTGTCGGAATTGGGAGTCGATTTATTTCAAGAGTTGAAACTGTTAGAACCTTGTGGGATGGGAAATCCTGTTCCTCATATTTTAATAGAAAATTGTTGGTTTAACAATCCCTGGCATCAAAATGAAAAAGATTTTAAAGGTCAGAAGATTTCTTATATTAAAACCACCTTTGAACTGTGGGATGAATCTGTAGAAATAGGATTTCCCGGTGTTTGGTGGGGTCACTACAAAGACGAAGTTCCCCCAGGGCGATGTGATGCGGTGGTTGAACTCGATTATAATATGTTTAAAAAACGTTATGAGGTGCGTTTATTAGAGGTTCGTCCCGTTGAAAATGCAAATTTAAAGCCTGTTTCTCGGAGAATTGATTATATTATTGACTGGCGAAATGGCAATCAAAATCTCTGGGAAGCGGAAGTTTTTGAGGATAGAAAGCCTTTAATCATAGAAGATTGTCCGACGAGTTGGGATGATTTGCGGGTGTGGTTTAGGCGTTTAATTCATCCCGAACATCAGTTAATTCTGGCTTATCAGACTGAACCTGCTATTTCACCGCTAGAAATTTGGGAAAAACTGATCGGAATTGCCAAATATTTAAGTCGAACCGGAGAATCAGTCACCCGAAAAAAATTGCATAAAATGTTAACCATTGGTGATCCAACGTTGATGTGGGGTTTTGAGAGTTTAAGACAATTAGGATTTAAAATCGAACATCATAATCGCGAATTTTATATGAGTCAAGCCGAAAATCAAGAAACAACTGAAGCGGAAAAATTAGCAAAATTCTCAGATTTTATTGATAAATTTTTTGCGGCTATTCAAGAAGAAAGATTTCGCCGCCAGTATTTCTGTGAAGTTCCTCTGTCCACCATTCAAGCGATCGCTCATCAAACCCTCACTCATGCTATCTCAGAGGAAGCTTCACTTGCAGACTGGTGATCGATGTAATATCAGTAATTTTACCGAAAATTATGCAATTTTTGTTTCTGAGGAAAGGGATGACTCATTCCCCAGCCAAAAAATAAATGACCGTAGGGGCGGGTTCTGCCAATATCTTTACTACTACTTCGAGATTGAGATAAACCCGCCCCACCCCATAACAGAATTAATCAACCGGATATCATATTATATTACGATCTTTGACAGACCCCAAACCGTCGGGTGTGTCAAACCCATTAATTTTGTGGGAGTGGCAAAAGTTTTAATAACTTAACGCCAAAGGAGTTATAATTTCAAGAAAGAGCGACAGAGGGTTTTAAAGTTAAAATCGGTAATATTTGTTCAAGTTTTAGATGACTCGCAACTTGAGCGAGTTGATTGATATCTCGCGGGTTTTCGAGATAAGGTAAAATTCCTAAAACGGGAATTTGAGTTAACGATTCAATCAAATGAATGGGACTCCAATTTTCAATATCTTGTTCTTGACAAGGTTGCCCACAATTGAGGATAATACCTCTAATATTAACCCCCATTCTTCTAGCTAAAGCAACATTAGAAACGGCTTGAGCGATCGCCCCTAATCTCACGGGAACGACTAAAACCGTCGGTAAACGCCAATCTCGGGCTAAATCTGCCACAATCAATTCATAAGTAATCGGAGAACCTAAACCTCCCACACCTTCAATAATCACAAAATCTCGCTGTTGTTGAAGATTACAAAACGCCGCCCAAACCTTTTCGAGTTCAACTTTTCGCCCTTCTTGTTCCGCCGCAATGGGAGGGGCTAAAGGGGCTTGAAAATAAAGAGGTGTGATTTCTTCCAGTGATTGTTCGAGGGAAAAAAGTTGAGAATACAATTCGCGATCGCCTACACCCGATTGTAAAGGCTTCATTACCCCTAAACGGTGAGATGAACAATATTTTTTCCAGTAAGCAATTAAAGCGGTTGTCAATACCGTTTTTCCCGCATCGGTATCGGTTCCAGAAATCAGAAGAGAGTTGATCATAATGATGGGTTTGAGGGCTAATTAATCAAAAAACTTGAGATTTGAAAGTTTTGAAGTTGAGGAAATTTTTTTTAACCTGTATTTGAATCGTTCATATTCTCCTCTCCGGCTTCTTCCTCAATTTCTGGAAAAAAAGTCGGTTCTTTAACCGTTGGTTTAGGAGATAAAGTCGGTTCAAGTTCGGACTGCTGTTCGTCTGGGGGTTCGGGTTTAGGAACCAGTTGGATTTTGGGTTCCTGGGAAGATTTAGGAGGTTCTTCCGGCTTCGGTTCCGGTAGAGGTTCCGGTTCCGGTAGAGGTTCCGGTTCCGGTAGAGGTTCCGGTTCAGGAGTGGGTGTCGGTTCCGGGGTGGGTTTCGGTTCGGGATTGGGTTTAAACGTCGGTTCCGGTTGGGGAGTCGGTTCAAACGTCGGTTCCGGTTCGGGTATCGGTTCAAACGTCGGTTCCGGTTCGGGTATCGGTTCAAACGTCGGTTCCGGTTCGGGTATCGGTTCAAACGTCGGTTCCGGTTCGGGTTCAGGAAGAAGGGGAGGGAGAGTATTAACCAGATGAACTTCTAAGTTGTAGCTGGTTTCTGCAAGTCCGGGTACAGTTTGTAACTCAATTGTATAATCTCCGCTCACAGGTACCGTTCCCTGCCATGAGGAGACCTCTTGCGATCCCGAATCAACCGGATTTTCATCGGGATCATACACATTCAATAACACCCCATCTCCCGAAACAACCACATAAAGTTGTTCTTGGGCTTCGGCAGACACAACATAACTCGTCCTTGTCCCGCCTTGTAATAACCCTTCGATGACTACAGGTTCGCCAGGATAAACATCTAGGCGGCGACCCGAAGAATCAGTTGTAGGAGTGGGTTGGGGTGAGGGTGTTGCTTCAGGAGTTGGTGTGGGTCTGATTGGTTCTCGAGGGGGAATCACAGTTGATCCTGGTCGAGTCGGTCTGGGTGAAAGAGTCGGATTGGGACTAATGACGACTTCAGGAGTTTGCTCGGATTTGCCCTGATCATCGGTTAATAAACCTCGAATTAACGCCACCGATCCCCATCCCGTCAGGAGTGCAACCACCATCCCCGTAGTGACAATCACCCAAGGATTTTCCCACAACGATTTAGGCGCAGTGGTGGGAATGGTTGGACTATTATTACTATTATTATTATTAGAGTTGGCGTTAGGACTCGCCGGAGTGGAAAGAGACGCCAGATGTCCCACCGCCACCGTCTTCATTTCAGATAGATTAGGAGCGGGTGTTCCGGGTGTTCCTGCCGTTTTAGGAGTCGGGGGATCGAGATTTTGTAAAGCCCGTTCAAGTTCCGCAGCCGACTGATAGCGATCGCCCGGTTGACGACTCAACATTCGATTGATAATTTGAGCAAAGGCTGGACGCACCACCACCGCTTGTTGCCAATTCCAAGTGAGTGTAGTTTGATCGAGCAGATGATGGGGTTCGTGACCCGTGAGTAGAACAATGGTTGTCACACCCAAAGCATAGAGATCGCTACTGGGGGACACTTTTCCGGTTTGCAACTGTTCGAGGGGAGCATAACCCAGTTTCCCGACTCGGGTGACAGGCGGTAGAGTTCCTTGGGCGGAATGAATTTGAGTCGCTAAGGCGTTGACGACCCCGAAATCGATTAAAACCGGGATTTGGTCACGCTGTCGCAAAATAATATTATCGGGTGAAATATCTCGATGAATGATCCCTAAGCTGTGAATATAATCCAGGATGGGTAAGATTTGCCGCAAAAACTGCAAGACTTCGACTTCTGAGAAGGTCGTTGGAAAGCCTGGAGGTGCGTTTTTCCGCTCGTTGAGTAGGGTGTGATAGGTTTTTCCTTCTACATAGTCTTGGACGAGGAACAGGCGTTGATTTTCCTCGAAGACTGCACAAAATTGAGGGATTTGGGGATGTTTAATTTGGTAGAGAACCTGTGCTTCTCGCCGAAAGAGTTCTTTTGACTTCTCAAAGGCGTAGGTTTCTGTGGTTGGGGGAATGAATTCTTTAAGCGCACAGCGTTCGTTAAAGCGTCCTTGGTCTTCTGCGAGATAGGTACGACCGAACCCCCCCTGACCCAAAATATCGAGTAAGCGGTAGCGATTTTGCAGAACTGTTCCAAGTGGGATGGCAGGTTGCATAGGAGGTCGATAGAGAGAAGCACTTCAATTCTAAAGTTTAGATGAACTATTTTGTCACTCGTTAGTGGTCAGTTGTTAAACTGTTCCCTCTGTTTCCTGAATATTAGCCGATTCTGATGGATACAACAGTCACCAGGGAACAGGGAACACCGGATCAGTCGAGTAACTGATCGCTGGTGAGTGTAAAGAACCTGCCCTACTACTACTGTTTGCTCTGTCGAGGGATTTAGAATAGAAGAGCGATTACTCTTCAACTGTTTTGCGAGGTCGAGGCGTTGTCTAACGAAATTTCTCGGATTCCCGATGGTGACGCTGATCTAGCTCCCACTCCCTGTGATCTGATGTATCCTTGTCCGGTTTGTCAAAATGGATATCAACCGGAAACTCTTTCATTTTGTCCGGTGTGTGGTTGGGATTTAACAGCTTGTCCACCTGCTTTTATTGAGCGACAAAGCCAGCAAGTTGCTTGGGCTAAAAAGATGTGGCAAAAGCTACAACTCTTAGAAAAAACACAGGCTCAAGTTACTCAGAATACTGCTTCTACAGATCAGGGTTTGATCCTGATTTCTTCTCCCCCAAATCAGCAGATTCAATCCGTGAATCTATTAGAGATGAACTCGGAGCGGGGAATTAATTACACCTCTCTTGCTCGTCTTTTAGAAGCCCGACAGTGGCGAGAAGCGGATGAGGAAACAACTCGATTGATGTTACTCGCTGCTCATCGGGAACAGGAAGGTTATCTTGACGTTTATTCGATTCGTGATTTTCCTTGTACTGATCTTTCTACGATTAACCAACTCTGGCTCGAATACAGTCGCGGACATTTTGGCTTTTCTGTACAAAAGCGCATTTGGGAAAGTATCAATAAGCAGCAAGATTTGGCATCTGAAACTAATTTTGGGGATTGTTTGGGTTGGCGAAAAGATGGAGACTGGTTAGATTATGATGACCTCGTTTTTGATCTGCGATCGCCTCAAGGTCATCTCCCGGTTGGCTTTGCTTGGTGGGTGGTTTGGTGGTGTATTTCTTTGTCTAGGGTGGTGGTTTTTGAGGTGTTTGAACGCCTCGATACTTGTCAGTTTTGACATACTCCCCATTTCTAAAGAAAGGGGATTCTCCAAGCCTCACGGCTTTGGATTACTGATTCATTGACAACCCTTACAGCAAGCTAGTTTCCTAACCTACTCCAGAGGGGTGAGTCTCCCCAGTCGTTCATCCCATTTCAGAGATAGTTTCGGTATGCCCTACCGTACTTGAGAAAAAAATGCTTTGTTCTCTGTACTTGGTGCTTTAAGGTTTTATATGGCCAAAGCATTTCTTGCAAGAACCCCATACCTTAAGTTTTCAAGGTTAATTGCATCGATTAGATGCTGGGTTTTTCAACTGGTTGAATACCCTGCCAGTAGAGTTATTATAGCATTAGAAAGAGCCTTATATCCCCATACCTGAAGGTAGGGGCGTGTGCGGCAATTTTTGGTAAATTGTTCGGCAACCTGCAATTTTAAGTTGTTCCATTGCCTTTCGCAGTCCGCTCATTAAACGCAACCTCAGATCATTGGTTCCAAATCGCTCTACAAACTCCTCCCACTCACAAAAATGCACTCCAGGGGGTAGATTTCCATTCTCATCAAAGTTCGGAATCACGTCCTCACATCCACAGTATAAATTGCGCCGCGATCGCGCATCAATTTTATCACACTTACCCTCTACCTCAACCTGAATGGCAGGCTGGATAGAGCATCCGCCTTGCACGCGCAAGGTTAGGGGTTAAACTCCCCTGGACTCCATTTTCCTTTGCTGTTCTGCGCTTGGAAGCTGAAATCTTTATCTGTTAAGGGTTGTAGCGGTCTATGGTTTTCTAACTGCTGCAAGGTCAACAAAAAATTTTTTTCAAAACTCGTAAAATTGACATCTTTAACTGATAGAGAAGTTAGATGTTCCATTCACTCGGAATAACTCTCTAACCAATCCACTCTATTTTTATAAACTTTAGTTCAGTTCCGTTCTAGGTTATTAAGTTGGGTAATTAAATTATGAATTTCGTCTACAGAATATCCGCTCTTACGATGGGAATCATCCTCGCCTGGGCTTTACCCTCTAGTCAGAATATGAGCGTTGCACAACAACAAACCACTCAACTCCCAAAGTTCAACTCTCCTGGATTAGAACGAGATCCAGATGATGTCCCGTGGTCTGAGGCGGTTCAAGTGGTTGATCCTTACGAAGGGAGTTATCCGGCAGTATTTGATCGAAACTATTGGAAAGTTAGTGTTTTTGGAACTCAGGGAACCCGACAAGTGATAACTTTGTGGACACCTGAGTTTGTTCGAGTTTTAATTACAGGGCCATGTGAACCCGCTGCTATGATCAAGACGTTTTGGGTTAAAGTTGAAGAACAAGTTTTTGAACTTGAGGGTAATAATAATACCTTTGCCGTCACAGATCAACTCGCTCAAGCTTTAGTGGATTCACCTAATCGCAATGTTGATATTCGATTAATTTTAGAAGGTGGAGAAACTGTCAATAGTTTAATTGGGGAAAAAACCGTCGCTGCTTGGGATTTGATTTATTCAGAACGTTAAATTAATCTCATGTCGATTGATGAAAATGATCCGCAGTCAAGACCGGATTTTCTGGCTGTTGCAGGCGCGACCGAAATTTCAGGGGTTTGAGCCTCCCAATTTTCAGAGGGTTTAATTGGTACAGTCCTTAGCGCGGGGTTGATTGCACGCTTGCTACTCAAACATCTCCAGGAATCTAGAGATTTCCTGGAAGGTGGTTATCAATTTTTGGGACAAGACGTAAATTAATATCTTTTCGGCAAAGTTACGATTTGTATCACTTATCAATACGAGCAAAAACACGGGAAAATTTTACAAAGATTTGCAAAGCTGCACTTTGTGAAACCGACTTTATATTTACGTCGAGTACCACACTAGGATGTTGAGATATTCTAGTTTTTTGTAAGATATTTACTGACTATGGAACTTTTTATTATTAGCGTTCGTACAATCCAGTAGCAAAATCGGTTCTTCGGTACTTGTTATGCTAAACTATTAGCAAACTTTTCAAATAAGTAAGTATGAAACGAGAGCTTACTAAAATCCTCAAATTGCCCGGAGTAATAGTCAAATCCAAGAAAGAAATTGAAAAAACTCTGATTTTAGAGGTGGAAGCAAGCTCTAAAATAGCTTGCTGTCCAGGTTGCCAGAAAGTTAGCGATCGTCTACACCGTCTTGGTGCGCGTTCCCATGCGCCCGCAGGTGGCGCGGTGAGTTAGTGCGTTGGGCGGGTTCCCCGACTTGAAGCAACTAACGAACCCTTTAGGGGGTCGCACCGCAAAACCATTGGCATCTAGTTAAAGATTTATCCTGGGGAGAAACCGAAGTCTTTTTAAGAGTTAATCGACGGCAATTTAAGTGTAGATATTGTTCAAAACCCTTCAGCGAAGAATTAAGTTTTGTCAAGAAAAGACAAAAGTATACGAAAAGATACGCCCGATTAGTTACAGAAGAAGTTGTTAATAGTAATTTACTGAGTGTAGCTCAGAAGCATAACTTGACCGAAGAAGAAGTAGAATCAATGATTAATCAAGTGAGTCAAGAGATTTTCCCAATTAATGTGAAGACTTTGAAGAGGCTAGGCATAGACGAGATTACCTTAGTCAAGGGACAAGGCAGGTTTATTATAGTGTTAGTTGATTTAGATACAGGGAAATTAATTGGATTAATTAAAGAAAGAAAAGCTCAAACCTTGGAAAAATATTTAACATCTTGGGGAGAAGATATTCTCAAGCAAATAGAAGAAGTAAGTATGGATATGTATAAGATGTATAAAACCATTATAGAAAAGCTTTGTCCACAAGCTGTAATCACTGTGGATAGGTTTCATGTAACTAAGCTATTACATCAAGAATTGAATTCAGGAAGAATTGAGAAAAAAAAAATTGCTGAGTCTCTGAAAGCCAAAGCAAGGGAAAAACTATTTACCAATTTGAAAGGCAGTAAGTACATTTTATTAAAAAGAAAAGAGAATTTGAAAGAAGAACAAAAAGAAAAACTCGATACTCTCAAGAAAGCTTCGGCAATGCTGGCAGTAATGCACGAGCTTAAAGAAGAGTTTACAGCGCTCTTTGACCGGAGTAATAATTTAGGTGAGGGAACTCTTAAGCTAACAGAATGGATGCTCAAGGCTCAGGCATTTTTTCCAAAATTTGTCCGCACTCTCAAAAAATGGTTTGTCGAAGTTATCGGTTATTTTGAGCAAAAAACTACCAATGCTGTTGTCGAAGGGATTAACAATCGATTGAAAGTTTTAAAACGTTGTGGGTTTGGGTTTATAAATTTTGATAATTTCAAGAAAAGAGCTTTATTATTTTGGCATCTAGGTAATAATTCGGCATAATAAGTACCGAAGAACCCTTTCTTATAAAAATAAACTTTATCGGGTGACGTTTGACGTTCAACAATTCGATGAAACTCCCTCATTACGGTTAATGAGTTTTGGCGATCCTTTGTTTGAGGAGATATTAACAATGGCGGTTCAATGGGGAAGTTGAGAAGTATTCTACGCAAAATCAATGTCTGAATAGTTTTTATTCTCAAATTTCAGTACATCCGTATCGTGTATCATTGATTTTTCCTCTCGCAAATAAATCAAAGTTGTTCTAGATTCATCTCTGAACTTACCGCCGATTTTATGAAAACCGATTATTACCTTGATTCAAGCAAAGCAAGTCGGGCGAGAATAATACCCGATAATTTGACAACATAATCTTACAGTTTCCACCAGGGAAATAACTTCAGAAATTCCCGTGATACTTTCTGATAAACTCGTAAGGAAGGAGTTTTAATATGAGCAACGCCTTCTAACCCCGGTTGCAATTGTTGATCATCATTATCAATCGTAATTCTGATTTGCAGTACCGAATTTTGTCCAGATGGATCTGACTGAATCACAGGTTGAATATCCTCAATTTTAGCTTGATATTGATGAACTGTTGCTTGGCGAGGTTTAAAAATAACGGGTAAATTTTGATGAATTAAATCAATTTCCTCCTGTTGAATTTCCACCAATCCTGTTAAACGAGATAAATTAACAATAGTTAAAACTTCTTTTCCAGCTTCTAAAGTTCGGTTCTGGATTAAATCTAAATCAGGAGTTGTAATGGTTCCCAATACAGTTGATTCAATTCTTAATTTTCCCTCCTGTCCTTCCAAACGCTTCAACTCCCCTTCCTGTTGAGATAATAAATATATTTTATCTGCAATTTCTGTTAACACCGCTTCTACTTCCCGTTGAGTCGATATTCGTTCAACTATTTTTTGTTCCACTAAACTCACCGCTTCTTCTAACTGTTTCTCTAACCCTTCAATTATTTCATTCACTCCCTCTGTTTTTGCACCGATTTGTTGTTGACGTTGATTAATTAACTGTTCTGTTTTCCAAATTTGATTCTGTTTTTGAGCAATTTTCTGTTGATGAGTTTCCAGAGAATTTTCTTGCTGTTCAATTTGGTTCGTTAATTCGGAAACTTTAATTTGCCAATTAATTAAATCTTGAGAAGCTGCTCCCATAATTCCATCTAAGACTAACCCTTCTCGCTTTTCTAAAGCCAACTCAGCAATTTCTAACTGCTGTTTCAATCTTTCAATACTCTTTTCAATTCCTACCCTTTCATTTTCTAAACCCGCTTTTTCATTTTCCAGTCCTTTAATTTCGTTTTCTATTCCTTTAATTTCGCTTTCTATTCCCGCTTGTTCCTGTTGAATGGCTCGAATTCTTGCAACTCCTGATGAAAGTTTAGCTTGATTGACTTCCTCCTGTTTACGGTTTCTTTGTTCCACAGCAATTCCTTCTAAGGTTTGGGAAACTTCTAAGCGAGTTTGTGCTATAATTAACTTCTGTTCTGCTCCATTAACTGCCGTTTTTGCTTCACTGATTTTTTGTTCGGTTGCTGCTTTTTGATTCTCTAAACTGGAACTGGAAACAGTGGCTAAAAGATCTCCCGGTTTAACCGTTTGGTTAGAACGAACATACAGAGTTAATGTTCCCGCTTCTGGCATGGTAACAGATTGACGTTCTCCAACAGTTGATGTAATTATAGTAGAACCACTAATTGAATGATTAACAGGAATCATCCCAATTCCACCGAGTCCTAATAAAACTACTCCCCAAGTGATCCATTGGCTGGGAAAGGTAGAGGGCTGTGGGGTTTGTTCAACGGGAGGTTGAACGGGTTTATCTTGGGGTTTGGGTTGTTCGGGAACCGTTGGGGGAACAACTTTTAAACGGGGTTGGGAGGAGTTTTTCGGGGTAGAATTCATGGAAGTTTAACCAATAAACAACAATTAAGATTGGGGTGAGGGTAAAATAGCGTAAATTACCCAAATCAGTAGTAAAATTAAACTGAGGGTGGGAATATGGGTCAATGACCAATCGGTAATTCTCAAAAATAAAAAGCCAAAAACAAAGTAAATGTAAGCTAAACTCAAGGGTGCATAACAGGCTAAAATGAGTGTATCCTGTTGATTTTCTAGATTGGCTTTTCCGGTGAATAAGTTTTGGTATAATTTGAAAGAGCGACTTCTAAGGTTATTAATTCCGGTTATTGCAGAAGCCAGATAATAGCCATCAAAACGCGCTAAAGGGTTGAGGTTTAAAGCGACGGTAAATAAAGCTGCTGTCATTAACAGATAACTGGTTAAATGTAGCCAACTGCTGGGGTTTGACCAATTCCACAACAACAATGCGATCGCTGCAATGGTAAACTGTACTAAGACCCCGGCTGCTATTACCAAAACCCGTTGACGGCGTTTGACTAAACAGTAACTATCTGTGGTATTAGTATAAGCGGCAGGCATGAACATCATAATTAACAACCCAATTTCGGGTACAATACCGCCATATTGTTTGAGGGTGAAAGCGTGTCCAAGTTCGTGAAGGGTAACAACTCCCATTGCTAACAGTCCAAAAGGAACCAATAGGGAACCCCCCGCATTACTTAACAGTTGTTGTCCCGTGTAGAGAATTTCATTTTTTTGAGAATAGCCAATAGTGGCGGAAGTTATGATAAATATTGTGAGTAGAAACCCAACAGGTTGAGTCCATATCCATCGCAGTTTATCGATATGTTGGCTTAACCATTTGTCGGGGTTAAACAGGGGAATACGAAAGAATAATAACTGCATGGGGTTGAACTTGCGTTTGGGAGGTTTTGGGGGTGTAGTTCCCTCCAACATTGCAGTTACCGTGAGTTTTTGCAGTAGGAGTTTAATGTGAGTTTGAGAAACACAAAATTTCGCAGCGACAACAGAAAGGGATTGATATTTGAGTTGGTCTATAATGGTTTTATCTTGTTGTCCAACTTGCAGAAATTTAACATCTTCAGGGTTGCGAAGTATCCAATATCCTTCAGGATGTTCTATCCAGTGAACGCAGTCTTTGAGTTTGAGTAAGATTTTTTCTTCATTCTCCCCCTTTTTTAAGGGGGGTTGGGGGGGATATTCTTTTTCATTTACCTCCTTTTTTAAAGTTGAGTTATTGGGATATTCTTCCTCATTTTCCCAAGCTAAGATTTGCTGTTCAATGAGTTTTTGTAAAAGATTGAAGACAAAATCTTCAGGGAGATGAGTAATTTGATTTTGACAAGCTTTTTGAACCTGTGCAATTGTAAAGTTTCCGGTAAAATACCGCAGTACAAAACCTTCTTCGGGGGTAAATTGATGAGAAATAGAATAAGATTTAGATTTGAGTAGAACCGAGAGAGAGGCTTTCGGTTGGGTCAATTTCCAATAAGGCGTTAAGTCAGGTAATATCCAGTCAGAATCATCGGACTGAACCCTTTGGCTGTTTGATTTCATGGTTGATGAGTAGATGCCTTATGTTTATTTTATTCGGAAGTCTAGGGATTAATCAATCCGTAATATTAACGATTTTTTCAACTCAATAATTTTCGGTTTCCGTAAAAATACGGAGGTTTTAGGGTTTATAGCTTTGGGAAAAAAATATGTAATCTTGGCCTAAGCAATACGCCCCTACGTTTATTTTCAGCGTTTATCTTTGGATGCCCAATATTTTCAATAACTCCAACATGGTCTGTTCAATTGTGGACAGGAGTTGAAAATTCTGAGGAGTCAAACTCAAACCTTCAAGCCAGGGTTGACAGAGTTGACTGAAGTTTTCCAGATGAGAACAAATCAGATGGGGAGCTAGTTCGCGACTACTTTCTGTCAAGATTTGAGGCGTAGCTTCTACTAAGTCCAGTAATTTGACAGCATGGGTTGATTCCCAAGTTAAATTTTTCAGGTCGTCCCAATTCATACTTGGATTGATTCCTTCATCTTTACCCTGTCGGACTAGAGTCAAGCAACGCTGATAGATGAACTGGACAAGAGCAAAAGTATCGTTGGACTGGAGTTGACCCACGGTACTCAGATTAATCGGGGCAACTTTCGTCAGAGGAGTGCTGAAACTGTGCCAACGTAAGGCATCCATTCCGATAGCTTTGATCAATTCCTTGGGGGGAAGGTCAGAGATGGGATGGATTTGCTGGGTGGGTTTATGGAAGGCGTAGAGTTTGAGGGGTTGAACGATGATGAATTGAAATTGCTCTTTGGTGTAGCCCAAGCATTGCATGGCTGCGGTGAGTTGGATGTCGTAACCGGTGTAAGTAGTGGGACGGATGAGGATGATTTTGTCATAGCCTTGTTGGAATATTTGATGGTAGCGGGCGATGTCTTCTAGAAGTTGGGTGTATTCGCCGTCGCGGTGTTGGAGAACGCGATCGCAGTCGTCGCCAAAGTCGGCGGTTTTGATAAACCAGTCTTTGGGTTCGTCTTTGAGGGAGGTTTGTTCAATGTCCGGGGGTAAGTCGGCGGCTAGTTGACGGGAAAGGGAGGCTTTGTAAACTTGCTTGCTGGTTTGAATTGAGTTAAAAAAGAGTTCAATATCAGGTAAAGTTTCTTGATTATTTGCACTTTCTGTGCTAACCGAATTGTGGCATTTTTCTAGGATATTTTTAACAGTCGTTGTCAGGGAGCAACGAATATAAGCTGAGGAAGGAATAGCTTCTAAAGGATATTCGGGAATGCTCAACCAAGTTTTAGCCGATTTTTGGGATAATGTCATCATCATTTCACTCTTTAACTAGGGATGGTATTTGATGCCTTAGTTTCTTAACTGATTACGAAATCAGTGCTAAGGATTGTTTGGCTAATTGTTCGATAACTATCGACTGACAAAGAACTTCAATAAGAGGCAATCGCGTTATGTAAGTTTTTGCTTCTTATACCCACCAGAATTGGGCAACAGTTCTTCATAATTACATGATGCAACGACTTCAAATCCAGATGACCAAGAGTATTCAAGGATTTTAGATACTAAGTTAATCTGATTTTCTTGAGTTTGTTCAGGAAAAGGATCGACTTCGATATAGTAAGGAAAGTATAAAAATCGATTGGTAGCTTCCTTACATAATTTTTGCTCAAATCTTTCATTGTCTCTTAGCTCAATTTCTACGCTTTCTAAAGCAATAACATTTCCGATTGACTTTGTGTTTAATAGGTTTTCCAATCCCTTTATAATGTCACTTTTCTTCAACTCAGTGTTTAGAAAAATCTGGCAATAGAGGCTTTCACAAGTATTCATTTTGGTTTGATCTCCAAATTTTTATGTCTTGATTTTTTGCAAGCTGTTTTGAATGTCAAACACTTAAGACAGCTTGCATTTTCAGAAACTAATGATAAAGATTGGAATGACTTTATTCAAGAGCAATCCAAGGTCCATCATCAAAATTACCACCTATTTTAATCACAGAAAGATCGACTTTCATGCCTAGTTCTTGTTCCAGTTCATTTCGTAACTGTCGAAGACCTGCTTTCCCAGCAGCAATTTTTCCTTTTGTGAAGGCATACTCCTTGCTTTTTTCGTTTGCAGAACCGGGATTAGGAGTCTTAAATCGCTCTTCAACAAATTGATTGTATTGCTCAGGTGACATCCGTACAGCAATATCAATATCTGAGTCTGGAGTCGCGGTACCAGCAGCACGACTTCCATGAATTCGGATATCATCACTTAGATAACTTGCTTTCTGCCGAAGTTTAGCCGATATGGAGCTATATTGTGCTTGTGTTAAGCCTTGTGGAACCTTCCTGACAGGCCCAGGAAGCATCAGAGGCGGGTCTTCTTCTTTCTTATCTTCTTTCGCAATTTGCTCAGAAGTATCATCAATTTTCTTGGCAATCTGTTTGCTGATATCATCCAAAGAATCTCCAGCATTGGTCGCGTCATCACTGAACTTTCTGATTAAATCACCGACACCAGCTAAAGCAGGTCTGACTCCAGGCATTAGATCGAGAATCCATCCAGCAGCTTCGTCCATTGTACTGTCGAACTTACCCCAGATTTCACCAATACCCTCAACAACATCAAGCAGGATTTCTTTCCACTTGGCTTCCTTGAATACTTTAGCAATTTGTTTGGTAACTTCTGGCCCTAACTGCTTGAGTAGAGCCCCGATCGGCCCCTTAAGTGCTATCTTGGCAACACCTTTGATAGCATCACCAACACCTGGGAACCAACCTGCTAAAGAGCCAAGTAACTCTATATAAGTTTCTGGGTCCCGTTTCCCATCAATGACAATTTTCCAAAGGGCCGCCAGCGTGTCTATGGCATCAATAACTGGCCCAACAGGAGTCATTCCCAGAACGACTTTAATAACTTCTATGCCAACCTGACCTCCTGGGGAATTGATCAGAGAGAGAATTGTATCTAAAAGCTTCTTGCCGTCATTTGCTAGTTTGTTAAGCCAATTGTCAACATCAACTTTAAGCTCAACAGCTTTTTGAACAATTCTCTCCTCTACAGCCCTCGTAGTTGCTGCAATTTGCTGGTCAATTCCATTAATCTTGTTGTAAAGATTACCTGTTTGATCTCCCAAAAGAGCAGACACGATATCAGCCACAGTTTTCTGAGCGCGAGGCTTGACATAATCAACTGTTCCCTTAAAGTAATTAGCGATCGCACCCACACCATTCTTAACCAAGTTTGCTAAGTTATCGGCTTGGGGAACAACTAGATTGTCGTAGAAATTCCAACCCCCAATACCAACATTGCGAAGACCGCCAAGGTTTTTAATCGCTTCAGTCTTTAACCAATCAATCCCATTATTGATATTTGCGACTTGAGCGTCTATTTTACCTTTTAATTCCCGTGCTAACCCTTCAATTGCACTATTGATTTCGCCTCCAGTTCTGTAGGCATTCTTCAGAGCTTCAACAAACCAAGAAACTGCATTCTTAATTTCATTACGAGCTGAGTTAACTTTGCCTTTGATCAAACTCAGCGCACCATTAAATGCTCCTTTTGCGGTATCCTTGGCAATACGAAGAGCATCTCCAATGCCCCATACGTTGTACACCCAAGACGGAATTTGATCGAAAATTCCATTGACTAAGTTATCAAAAACGTTAGTTTCACCCGGTGAATCCAGCCAGCGGAAGGCATCATTTCGGACTCCATCTAGGGCAGTATAAACCTTGTTCCGTTGCTCAGCATTCATCCGAGCAAGCAGATCGTTTAGCTCCTGCTGATACTGCCGTTTCTCAGCTTCTAAATCCCGAATTTGAGCATTAGCTTTTCCTCGTTCAGCACTCTCAAATTGATTCAGAGCAGTGTTATATATCTGTTTAATTCGCGGGTCAGCGAACGCCACACCCGGAGAAGTATTACCACCGCCGCTACCGCCACCATTGGAAGTACCACCAACTTTCCAACCCGGAGGAGGCCCAATTTCCATCTGAGACAGCTTGTGCTGGAACTTAACAACTAGCTCGTAGTCAGTCGTCACACCTTTGGGACTATTGACTCGCAGCATATAAGTACCGGGAATCAAATCAGCAATAATTTGCTCATCGGTAATTCCCTCCCGCATCGAATAGGCAATAGGTTCATTCCGCACATCGTACAGAACCAAATCTGCATCAGCCAAAAGCTTTCTCAGTTCAGCCGTAATCCGACCACCGCGAGACAGAGTAAACCGATAGTAATCATCCGGCACCAAATTTCCAACAGTTTCACCCGTCAAAGATGTCTCAAACGGATCGACAGGCCCAAACTCAGGCATAGGCTTGGCAAGATACCAATCCAATCCTCCCTTACCTTGTTGCCGCGCAATTTCCGCTTGCCGCCGCAGTTCCGCCAACCGCGCCTGCTCCCGTTCGTACTCTTCCCGTTCCCGACGGCGGCGTTCTTGTTCCGCTGCTAGTCTCCGAGCCTGTTCCTCTAGCGCCCGTTGATTGGCTTCTGCTTCTTGCCGACGGCGTTGCTCATCTTGCCGCAGTCGTTCTTGTTCAGCCTGATCGTTCCTGAGTCGGTCTTCTTGTTGCTGGCGATCCCGTGCTTCTTGTTCCTGCCGCTCCCGTAATTCTTGTTCGCGACGCTGCCGTTCTGCTTCTTGCTGTTGCTCGTAATTAGGGCGGTGAACTGGAAGTTTAATTACTTTTCCGGCTTGAATATAATCTGGATTGGGAATGCCATTGTGGTTAGCAATCCACCAGTAATTATTAGCAGAGCCACTGCCCATTCTCCATTCGGCAAGCTCGCTGAGAGTATCACCCCAAACAATTAGATAATCCTCCCAATCGTAATATTGACCGTTTGGTGCCCGTTCCGCGTGCGCCCAAATCTCCGGCGCTACTTTAGTTGGGTCAACCTCTTGCAAAATAGCAGGTTCAGAAGGCTCATTCCCATCGCCAAAAATCTCTGCCAATTGCCGGAAAGCCTCAATCTGCTCAGGCGTTAAATCTTCTGCATTAAACCGCCCTCCGCCAAACAACCCAAAATCAGGAGTTGCCGCATTCAAATTCACCTCGTAACCCAAATCAGCCAGAGATGCAATAGTGACAGCGCTAATCGGCCCATTCCCAGCCTTGCCGCTGAAGTTTAAATCAGCCGTCATCACCTCATCTTGGAACAGCGCCTCATTCCAATGGAAACCAGCCGAACCTTTACCCTCAGTTTCCAGAGAAATAGCATCAGTCAAACCGCCCAAATCTTTGAACGCATCAACCGCCTTGCCACCGTTATACTGAGCCAGCGGCGTACCCGCATAATCCACCAAACCCTTAGCTTCCCAAAGATTCCCAAAGCCCAAAGCGTGTAAAAACTCGTGCTGCACCACACTGAACAACTGCCCAGAACGTTCTAACTCGGCAATATCCGCTGCATCAAACTGCACTAAAGATTGAGCGGGCAACATAGTTCCGTAGCGCATGAAATCAATTTTAGTCCGCGCTTGGGTGCCGCTCGCACCGTCAATATTGGCAGTAGAAATCTTGATATTGATGTCATCAATCACCTTTCCATCCACCACCGCCGAGGGCAACCCTTTTCCAATCAAGGATGCAACGCTTTTAGCTACTGCTTCCATGATTTGTTGTTGGGAAGTTGTCAAGGGACTATCAAACTCCAAACCAATATTAAAGGGTTCCGTTGCGGTACTTTCAAACCCATACAGCATATAGGTAGCGGGACTCTCATTGCGTCGGTCAATTTTGAGAATGATTTCATCGGTTGCATTGGCAGGTAATTGCAACTGATGGCTACCTTTGCCAAGGACTTGGGTTGCCAAAACTTCTCCAGAAGGGGTGAGATAGCTGACGGATAACTCACCGGACAATACGGAAAATTCTGTTCCTTGTAAATAGCGACTATCTAGGCGATAGGTATCGGTGGGATCAATAGGACTGACTTGATCGATAATGTCCTGAGTCCCTGAAGGCAACAGTTGCACCGCCTCAGCCACACTGTTTCCGCCTGTGTCTACCGCCGTTTGAGGGACTCCGGGAGGAGTAGCAGCCGGATGGGTGGGATCTCCTGGTAGGGGTTTATTGGTGGGATTTTGAGAAATAAAGTTATCGGTGATGGTGCGTTGACCCGGTTTTACCGTGTAGAGTTGGGGTTCAGTGGCTTTAGCTAGGGTAATAGCCGCAGCGATATTGAGCAACCCTGCACCTGTCTTACTGTCCCAATTGGGTTGGGCGAGATCGGTGGCAGTACGTTTGATAATATCAATGACTTGGGTATAGTTGAGATCGGGATTGGCTGCCCAAACTTGAGAAATAGTACCCGTTACCTTAGCGGTGGCAACGGTTGTACTGGATATTGAGCCACTATTACCATCAGCTACAATATCTAAGGCGTCTCCACTTCCAGAATAACTCGCAGGGGCGTAGGCTTTTGGTACAGCGACAGCATTATTAACTCGTTCGGCTGCTCCAACGGTAATCAGGTTATCAAATTCTTTGGATAATTGACCCAAAGCTGACATCGTGCCGGGGTTATCTCCTGCGGAAACCACAACAATAATATTGTGTTTTTGAGCATAGGCGATCGCCGCTCGTTCTTGCGGAGTTAATTCATCACGAGTGGTTACACTTCCATCGGGATTAATTTGGGTTAAATCTAAACTTAAATTAACCACAGCATTCGGTTGTCCTGATGCTTTAGCCGCATCGACAAATTCCACTAAAGATTCAGCCCATTTTCCTGAACCAATAGCTCGTCCCGCCAAAATCAGAGCGTTATCATTAATCCCATCAATACCAATCCCGTTATTTTGTTGGGCGGCAATAATTCCTAATACATGAGTTCCATGTTCGTTACCTTCTCCGGCCGCTAAAGTGGGGTCAGCATCGCCATCAACTTTATCGCTTCCCCAGGTAATTCGAGTATAGTCAATATCAGGATTATCCCCGCTAAAACCCGTGTCAATTATTCCCACTAAGGGTTGCTTTTCTGTAGCAAATTCAAATTGTACAGGGGGTTCAACGGGTGTGGGAAGAACGGGTTTTGTAATTAATTGAGTTTCCAGTCGTTCAATTAACTGTAATGTGTTGGCACTGACAGCAAAGTTAGGATTGGTTTCGGCTTGGGTTATTAAGCGATTGGTTAATTGTTCTAATTGTTGAATTAAATTGCTATTTACCGGGGTTTGCGAAAGGGTCTGATTCTGTAAATTGTAGGTCAGTTTTTCTAATCGATTAACCAGATTAACCGTTGGAGATTCAACTGTGGGGGTTGGGGGAGCTTCCGATAAAATATTTTCAACGTCTTCAAATTCAGTTGTATCAACGGGTAAAACTGAACTTTCCGAACTATTATCGACATCAATTAATTCCGTTTCTTCGGTTTCCTCAATACCTGAATTATCTAAATTTTTCTCAATTTCAACATTTTCTAACTGTTCAATTGCTTGAACAAAAGAAGTTTCTGAAATCTCTTGAAGTTCAGTTTCTTCTAATTCCTGTTCGGATTCTTCGGCGAGGGTAATTTCTAAATTGTTTTCAACTTCCTCTACAACAGAGGTTTCAGAATTGTCTACAATTTCAACAACTTCGGATTCTTCAGCTTCCCCTACAACAGTTGAATTTTCTGAATTCTCCTTGATAACTGTTGGTTCAGTTTGGGAGGTAGAACTTTCTGAATCTTCCTCAGCTTCGATAACTACCGATTCTTCAGCTTCCTCTACAATAGGAGTAGATAAGTTCTCCTCAACAACAGAGGTTTCAGAATTGTCTACAATTTCAACAACTTCTAATTCTTCAGTTTCCCCTACAACAGAAGTTTCAGAATTCTCTGCAATTTCAACAACTTCCGACTCATCCGTTTCCTCAACAGTTAGATTTTTTGAACTATCCTCGATAACTATTAGTTCGGTTTTGGAAGTAGAACTTTCAGAATTCTCCTCGGTTTCGATAACAAATGATTCTTCAGTTTCCTCTACAATAGAAGTCTCTAAATTGTTTTCTATTTCGGTAACTTCTGATTCTTCAGTTTGTTGAACGATAGGAGTATTTCCACTATCTTCGATTTCAACAAGTTCAGATTTTTCTGTTTCCTCTACAACAGCAGTAGATAAGTTTTCCTCAACTTCGGTTTCTTCTAACTCCGATAATGATTCCTCAACAACAGGAGTTTCTAAGTTATTTTCAATTTCAACAACTTCAGATTCTTCAGTTTCCTCAATAATAGACGATTGTAAACTCTCATCTACTTCAATTTGTTCGGACTCCGGTTCGGTTGATTCTCCGATAGAAGTCTCTAGATTATCTTCAATTTCAATAACTTCTGTTGTTGAGGAATCAGAAGTTTCTGAGTTCTCTTCAATTTCAATAATTTCGGATTCTTCAATCTCGGATTCTGTAGATTCTACTAATTCTGTAGATTCATTTTGAGATTCTTCATCCTCAGAAAATTCGACGGTTTCATCAATAACTTCGGTATCTGCAACTTCAGAATTAGATACCTCCTCATCGCTTTCAGTTTCGGTTTCAGATTCTTCCTGATCCAGTAAATCTTCAAACTCAGTTAAGAGATCTGATAGATTATTTTCAATTTCAACAATCGGTTCTTCCGGTGTAATATAAGGTTGAGCATATTCAATTAATGCTTGACCCATATCGGAAGAACGCCAATCTTTATTCGGATTGATAACTTCATCTAAATGAACGGCTTCTCCGCTTGCTCCTCGCACCTGAAAGATGATATCATTGTAATCGTGATCACTTTTATTATCTACTCGCAAATCTTCAAATACAAAGGTATTTCCATCTCCTGTAACATCCGCAATTTGTCCGAGTTGAAAACCATCTTCAGGATTGGCGGTTGACAATGAAAATAAAGGTCGAATGGTTCCTTCTACACTGGGATTATCGAAGACTTGCTGTACTTTTCCATTGGGAACCAACATCACCGCAAATTTATCCCCCGGACGCATATTAAAGGTTTTTACCCCTAAATATTCTCCCCGGTTAAAATCGGTTTCTTCCAATCCTCCGCTAAATTTTGCGCCTTCGTTTCCATCGGAAATCACAACATGACCGAGTTCAGAATCACTCAACGCACGGTTTGCTGCTTCTTTGATAAACTCTTCTAAAGTTAGGTCTAATTCCTCCATTCCTTCCAAACTGAAGATGGCGAGTTCACCCCGACCAAATCCTCCACCATCAAACAAATAATCAATTCCGATTTCCCCGGTTTCTCCGACGGTAAAGATACCGGAGTCAAAGTTAAAGTCAATGGGAGAATTAACAATTTCTTCGATAATTTCGGCGTTGCTATCGGTTTCGTTTTCGCTTTCGTTTTCGTTTACTGTATCGGTGTTGTTAGAGTCTTCAGTTTCAGAATCAGTCGATGATTCGGTTTCTTCTATTGATTCGTCTACCGAGGTTTCAGCAGTGGTTTCGGTATCTTCTGTCTCAGATTCTTCGTGTAAAGTTAACTCGTCGGAAATTTCTTCTGTTGGAGATTCTTCTAAGGTTGAATCTTCAGACATTTCTTCTGAGGAGGACGCGGTTGCAACGGATTCTTCTGAAGTTGAAGAATTTGAAGAACTTTCTGAGGAGGATACCGTTTGAGTAATATTTTCGGTTGAACTCTCTTCAACTTCTGATGAAGATTCTGAGTCTACTTCTAAATCTTGATTGATTTCGGAATCGCTGTCGAAACTTGACTCTGTTATTTCAGCGTCGGAATTTTCGGTAAGTTCCGATGAAGATTCGGCTTCGGATGTAATTTCTTCATTAGATTCTGCTAAATCTTTCTCGGAAGTCTCAGAATTGTCTTCAACGTCTAATTCTTCTAGGTCGGTAATAAAAGGAATTTCAACTTCATCAACTTCGTCAAGGTTGGAAACTTCGACGGGGGTTAAATCTTCTTCCGATGCGGTTTCAACCTCCGAGTCAAGTTCGCTTTCTATTTCATCCAGTAATTCACTCTCAATAATAATGGGGTCTGGACTGTCATCTCCTCCATCGACTAAACCACTTGGAGTCAGTATCGATTCTAGGATAAAGGTTTCTTGAGATGGAGGTTTTTTGGATTGAGACTGGAAACCGGAAGCAGGTTGACGTTTGCTAGAAGAAAAACCGATTAAATTTTTAAGTAAACCCATAAAAAGTTAGCACAGCTTTTAGCTGAGTTGTAGTAGAACCCTGTTGCTGACCACCCCTAAAACGTTAGAAGACCTAGAGGAAATAACTAAGTCTTCTAACATAATTATTGGTAAATCTTTCTGAAGTTTTAGTTATTCCTTGCTTCTATTAAATCAGGTATTTTCCGAAAAGAGTACCGTATATTTACGGATTTTATGAAATTTTAAAAATCACCGTAAATTTACTGAATACAGAGAGCATCGCCGTCTCCGTAAATTTACTGATGAGTCAACTTACAAGTTGATTCTCAACACAATTTATCTGTCGGTTTCAAAAGTAAATTGAAAGGTCAAATTAACAGAAAATCTTGGGGGTTGTGAAGATTGATGAAACTAGACAGCAAAGTTCAAGTCAAATCACTTTTTATTGAGCGATCGCTATCACGTTAGCTATTTCTTGTCAGTTCTAGCAACAGCCAAGATGGTTAAGACTCTGGGTTAGGTTCCGTCATGCTTAAAAACGAAACGCCCTTATAATCTATGTTGGGTTGCTGTTTAGGTAGCGTTTGATTTTTTCGATAAACTAATCACTCTGTTCCGTTGTTTCTTCAGCTTCGCTCACCACCGCTATTTCTACATGATCCTGTTCTTCCAGTTCCGGGGAAGAATAGAGAATCAATCTTTTCCCGTAGCGATCGCATGACTAATGAATCATTATTAAAATCATAGATAATCTGCTTCAATAATTTTCAAGCTGTTTCTGCATCACCCTCTATTTATTGCAGCATTGCCATAATTATTTTTTTCAAAAGTTTAATGTGTGGAACTCTAGGTTTTATTCTATTCTGACTAATCTCCAATGTGTAGCGGTTCTGGTACCGTTACCTATAAAACTCTAAAAAATGGGAAACGCGATCGCTGTCCTCTGTGTTTTAAATTAATGGACAGCAGAACAGGTCAAATTAACCCATGAACCTCCCCCATCAGCAAGCCTACTTCTGTATGTTCAACAAACTATTAAACAGGAAAGTCTGTCATCGCCCGATTGTAAGTTTCTTGAATCTCCTGAAGACTCGGCGGTGAGTCAAATATCAAAGACTGCTGAATATAAAGCCCAAAAAAGTATTAAATAAAAGCCTTGAATCTTTTTTCAATTTGACTTGGAAGATTCAGGATAACTTTTAGGGTCGGGTAGTCTCCTAAATCTACCGATAATTAACCAGTCACCGCACCGAGAGCAATACTGATTAATGGGTTCGCGCAGCGGGTTCATCGGTTACGGACTCGCATCGAGCGCGAATCTGACTATGGATCGCTGAGTTCTTCTGTGTTTGCGTCGGATTCGGTTGCGATCACTTCTAGTTCGAGTTGAGGCTGAGGTTCTGTTGTGTTTTCTTCGAGTTCCGGTTGAGATTGGGGTTCTATTGCGATCGCTCTGGGTTCCGATTGGGGTTGGGGTGAGGTTGCGATCGCTTTGGAGGATTCCGATTGAGGTTCCGTTGCGATCGCTTCCGGTTTAGATTGAGGCTGAGGTTCTATTGCGATCGCAACGGAATCCGGTTGAGGTTGGGGTTCTGCTGTGTTTCCTTCGAGTTCCGATTGAGGTTGGGGTGCGGTTGCGATCGCTTTGGTTTCCAGTTGAGGCTGAGGTTCTATTGCGATTGCGCGGAGCGCAGTGGCGGAGCCAATCGCTCTGGGTGAGGATTCTTCGAGCGCCAATTCCTTAATTTTGAGTGCGGTATCACGATTAACTGGGGAGAGAACTAAAAGCCAAGTGTCGCGCTCGTTTATGGAGTTAGTGCTGTTTGGCCACTGCCGCATTATTCTCGTTTTATCTTAGCGAAAGCCTGCTCGGATTGCAATGCGTTAATCTTCCGGTTTGCGAGGCAATCTCCGCATCATATTGTTGAATTCGGTGAGTAAAGAGTGTCATTGGTTATCCTCTCCAATTCATTTGTTTAATGTGTCGGGTTTGGGAAGTGTTGCGACCCCCGAATTAATTTTCTTGGAACTTAACCTATTCTCACCCTAAATTGATTACTTCGTCAATATAGAGAATTGTCGATAGAAGTTTTATAACGAATAAGATAGAAACCGTGCAGTTTGTATGATTTAAGTAGGTCGGCGGGAAATATTATCACTATGTAACGAAACGTTATATTAACAATATTATCGGGGTTGGAAAAATAAGCCCCCCGTCCGTCTTCTATATTAAATTCTTGAAAACTATGAAATAAGTTTCCTCCCCGAACTGTAATTGTTAGTAGTCCGAACTTGTCAGAATTCAATCTCATTAACAGTTTTTTGCCGTTGCTCAACTGATTCAGCGTCAAACTGTGAGGCAAAGTTATTGAGTTGTTTGGCGATGATCGCTAGGTCGGAGTTCAACATACTCGGGGCAAGTTTCGCAGTGCGGGCTGTTTTTTCCTCCAAATATCGGTCTACCTTTGGTGTTGGAATAGATGAACGATTCGGCATCCCTACAACTGCGTTCGATGTCCGGTTTTTGCCCTATTGGTGTTTGGATTAAATAGGGTTTGCCCAAAGATGTTTTTCGATGCTGGAGTCTACAACAAAAAATCCAGCAGAAAACGGGATAAAATATTGGTTTCATCCGTTCACGGCCGATGAATTGGCGGTGCTTGCGGATGACTCGCGAACCGAGTCAAGATGAAACTAGACTCTGCTTAAAAACTCGTGAAAGTAAAGTAATTACAGCTTTAGGAGTCAAACCTAAAGGTTTCGTACAATGGAATTTTAAATCTTATTATATATAGGTCGCGATCGCTCCGAAAAGCGGAGAAAGTTTCTTCCTGGAGTTCTCACATTTAGATGGAGATTGTTTTCAAATATTTTTAGACCACTTATCTCAATCCTATCCGAGCTATCAGAACATTATACAACTAGATAATGGTCTTTTTCACGCAGGCAGTAAGCTGAAAATACCTGATAATATTTTACTTATTTTTCAACCGCCTTACAGCCATGAGTTGAATCCAATTGAACGAGTATGGCATTATTTTAAACAGCATCTCAGATGGGAAATTTATCAAGATCTAGAACAACTTAAAGATAAAGTTCGTTCTGTAATTGAAGGCTTCTCTCCAGAAATTATAGCATCTTTAACTGGATGGGATTACATTTTAGAAGCCCTGGCTACTGTTGCATAACTTTTTAGAAATGGTATCAGAACACTTTATGAAAACTACGCAGGGTGTATTGAATCAAGACCCCGACTTCCCGATTTTCTCAACCCCGAAGCATGATTTTTTGCTGAGGAACTGGAAGTAAATTCAGTTAATATTATGGTCTCACAACTTTAAAAAGTCTCGAAGATTGAGGAGTATTGAGTTGGCGATCGCATTGAATAAATCTGTAGCAGTTCTTCTTAAAATTCTTAGAATCTGGAAGATGTTGCTATTTGAGCTAGCAATTGAATTTCCAAGCTAAAATCTGCCTCTACCCCTCTAACGATGCAAAACTGTAAATTGAACAGTTGTCCATTGATCACTTGCAAAAACTTCACGTTTTATATCACCACTACTCTTTTGCTCGGGGCTTTGGTCTTCAGTTGTAGGATATTCTTCTAAGGGATTGATAGGAATATCCTGTGTTGCTTGTTTGTCTTGATCGAGAGGCGGTAATTCATACAATCGAAAGTTAATATCACCAACGTAAGCAATCACTTTAAAGATATTCTTTGAATTTTCACTCTTTTCAATATAGGGTAAGCGAATTGTTCCTTTTTGTTGGGCATCAAGAGTTATAATCTCCAGTCCCATTGTGTCCTTTAATACCGGACGAATTGCCCAGTTAGGTTGTAAATTAAACACGGCAATATTTAAAGCCGTTTTACTGTGATTTTGAATTTCTAGCCAATAGGTTTCATCTTGATTGATTGTTACTTCAGCAGGATTTTCGGCCGGGTTTAAATTTTGATTCGGGTTGAGTTCTGTTGTCAGCCGAACTGCAATTTTATCCGCCAAACGAGACATTGGATTATTATTGTCTAGTGTTTGAACGATTTGATATTTAGTTATATGAATCAGACGTTGAATAAGACGAGATGCTGACTGAGGTTCATTTACTCTTAACACGGGTTGCAGAATGATGGGAGTTTGAGTTTTATCGCAAATTTCATAAACTACCTCATTCATTTTTACTTGATATTGTATGGCTTTTTCTTCATCTAAAATGATGACTCGTACAAAATAATCTGCTTGCTCAAATTCATCAGTAAACTCGATCCAAGTTTTTCTAAAAGTTAAATCTTTGATTTTTTGTAAAGCGATCTGTTGATTAACTTCGGTTGTTATAGTATCATCTTCAAGTAGGTAAACTTTGCGAACTAAATTGGGCGAAGCTAAAGTTAACATCCCCCAGTCACCTACTTCAACAGGTTTTTCTGAAAAAATAGTTTGAATTTGTCCCCAAGATTCACCTGCCCCTACTTCAATCAGTCGTACTAAAGCTAACTGTTCCTCTTCAGAAAAGGTTGTTGTACCAAAGGGATAAAGAATAAATTCTGCTCCTTTTATAAAACCTTGAACTTCACCAATATTCAATTGAATTCGTTTTTTATCCGAATCAACTTTACTCACAGTTGCAGTGTATTTAGTTGGAATGTATTTCCATCCAAAGATTAAGCGATCGCCTTCACCTTTTAACATCGGGATTTGCTTCTCAAATTGATTGCTAACTTTCGCTTTGACGCAATCATGCAACATTTGGTATTTCATCGATTTCAAGGGGGTTTTCGCCAACGTTTGCAGTAGGTAGTATGTGAAAGCACCCATCCGTTGTCCATCAAAAACTCCTTCATAAGCCTGTTCAATTGGACGGCAAGCGGTCAATAATACACAACCTTCTTTCGGTAATATTTCTGTTCCAAAGATCCCATCATGGATTATACCACCTGAATTAACGCAGTCTAAAACCCCTGTTACCATTAACTTTTTATCGACCATTTCCCGCAATAAAGAAGCGAGTTCTAAGTCTCGTAAATAGCGTCCGTTTGCGCTAACAACATCAGTCGGAACGATACCTGAATCAATTCCAGATTCTCCCTTGATTTCCGGGTAAATGGTTTTAGCACGGTCCCCATGTCCGGAAACATGAATATAAATGCGATCGCCTGGTTCTGCAATGTCTCTAATTTGTTTGAAGGCTGCGACAATATTTTCATAAGTGGGTAATTGTTCGGGCGGTTCAATGGGTTGATCGGGATTTTCGGAAATAGAAGCCGTAAGTTTAAAAATTTGCTTCGGAGGTGTGGATAATTGCCGAAGAAAAGATTCAGCTTGGTTAATATCCCGCACACACCCTCTCAAATTTTTGTAAGATCCCCCATCAGGTAAACGGTGCGGGAAATAAAAGTCAATTCCGATAAGTAAGGCGTATTCTACAAGACCTGCTTCTGACTTCCGTTCGAGATCTTCTGCAAAACGAGCATATTCTCCACCCAAACGCTTTAACACTTTTGCCGTTACTTCTGCAAAAGGTTGAATCTGTTCTTGTTCGTCTTGGTTATCAGCTTGTTGAGGATTTTTTAGCAAAGCAGCAAATTCTTGCAACGTTTTTCCTAGTCGTGCGGCGACATATTTAGAAACGGCATCCAGAACTGTAAGAGAATCTGATTGAGGAGTAGAATTCAGCAACAATTCTCGTACTCCGTCCATAAAATCATATTGAACTGCATCAGGATTAGTGTTGGGTTTAATCTCAGATACAGGCTTCAGTAACCCTCCCAAAAACACCTCGGCAATATGAACTTGTTTAGATTCAGGTAGCATAGTATCTTGAATGATGCGAACCACAGGTAAACAAATTGTTGGCGCAGCAGACAGTAAACCCGCAAGCCGACGAGCCATCGGAGACGCATTCAAGCGGAACCCTTGAACTCGTTCTTCTGCCGATAAGGAGGTTGAGTTATCTTCGGGCGCTATTTCTTCGGTGCAGTATGGATTTTTATCAAAAACAAAACCGGGAGTCCAAACATTACCCTGACCCGATACCATTTGACTCCAAGTGGCTGCTATCTCCGGTTCGAGGGTGAGGACGGGAACTTTAATTCCTTGCTCGAAATCTTCATCATCCCAGAGTGAAGATACCTGCATTTGCAAAGCAGTATTCGCAACTCCAGGCGTTAGTCCAGAAAACCGTGCCGAGGTTGCAAAACCCAAAGCCGTTCTTGTCCATAACCACTCGGGCAACATCTGTACCACCGCCATCGGCCCGTTTTCTGCCCAGACTTGCAAAGCGGGTAAAATATCGCCATTCCTCCACATGGCTGAAACGCAATCACTAACCACCAAAACTAACCGACGCTTTGCCGGATCGATTAATTCCCTCGGACTGTGTAGGCGGGGGTAATTTGTTGTTACTCCGATTCCGGCTCGTAGATAAATGGTTTTCTGTTGCTCGTCATTGACCAATGCCCAGGTTCTCACATCTCGAAATGCACCGTAATGTTCTAGCAGTCGCTTCAGTTCAGTAACGGTGTGTCGCCATATTACCATCGAAATGCTTTCATCAACGACGAGGGCAATTTCTAGCCAGGGTTCTTGCAGAGGTTGGAGAACGGGAATACAGAGTCCTTCGGCAGCAGTCCGTTCAGCAGTTGCAGTTTCATTGATCTGCGTTGCTTTAGGGGAGGGAACCCGACTCATCAAAGGACGCAAGGCTCGGGCTAGAGATAAAGGTTCTCGCAGTGAGGGCGCATCCGGTACCGCTAAGGACAGCGTTCCTGTGGTTGTAGAGCGTTGACGGTTGGATTGAGTCTTTGGGTAAATTCCGGCTTTGGGGTAGTCTTCAAAAATGGGGTCAATGACGGGTTTTTCTGGAACGGGTCCAGGAGAATCAACTGGGGTGATGGTGCGTGGAGAATTAACGGACGGTAAAGGGTTGATAGGGGACGCTGGTGCAACAATTGGCTTTCTAGAGGAAGGTTGAACAGAAGATAAGGGTTCACCCGAGCGCTGTTGGAGGAAAAGCCACAAAATCTCTGCGATTTCTTCTCCTGTCAAATCAAATTCTGCACCCAAAGCTGCAATTAATCGCTCCATTATCTGTTGTCCTCCGCACTGGTTAACCGTTTGAACAGCAGTTTCTTAATTTCTTCTTGGTCGGCTTCGTTGGGACGAAATTGGCGTGTGATCAGATAAACAGCATTCAACAATTGATCGGTTGCCAATTGATTAGTTACGTCAGGGTTAATAAAATCTTCAATGAAACTGTTAATTTGGGATTGAGCTTGCTGCCATTGTTGCTCGTCTAAATCTGCTTTGAGATGGGCTTCAACAATTGTTTTGAGCGTTGCTTCATCGGGGTCAGGCATTTTCACCCGCAAACATCGTCTTAAGAATGCAGGCGGGAAATCTCGCTCTCCGTTACTGGTCATTACAATCAATGGAAATGCAGAGCAACAAACCCGACCTTCTCGAATTGTAGCCTTTATTCCCTTATCTTTTGTTCCAATTTGGACTTGAGATTTTCTTTCTGAAATACGAACCAATTCGGGAATCTCAAATTCTCCTTCTTCAAACAGATTGAGTAAATCGTTGGGTAAGTTGATGTCACTTTTATCGATTTCATCAATTAACAGAACCCGAGGATATTGACTCGGTAAAAAAGCGGTTCCCACCGCATTAAGCTGAATATATTGACCAATATTAGCCAGAGGATCTTGAGTAGAATTCTCCTGTGTATTCAATTGGGCATCTTGCAAACGGGCGATCGCATCATAGCGATACAAACCATCATCTAAGGTTGAACGGGCAGTAATTGGCCATGCCAACACAGGGCCTAATTGTAGTTCTTCGGCGATCGCATAGGCGAGAGAAGTTTTTCCCGATCCGGGTTTACCTGTTATTAATAACGGGCGTCGTAGATAAAGGGCAGCATTAACAGCATTCACGACTTCTTCTTGATTCTTTTGGATACGAAAAGATTGACCTCGGCTTCGATCTCGTTCCGCTTTTTTGGCTAGTTCTTGTATGTTCTGCCAGCGTTTTTTGATCTCATCAATCTCATGATTCCCTAAATTGCTAAATTTGCGCCACCTGGGAGGGAGAGGAAGCCGTTGTATTTCGTCATGGGATCTATTTGATCCGCGAAAAATTTTCCAGTCTGTCATTACCTTTTATGATCTCCTTAGTTGATGATTACTGCGAATTACTATTGTCCTGTTGGTCTTAACTGATCATTTCCAAGAGAACGAGGCATCCGCTCAGGATTATCGCATAAAAAGCACAAATAAGACCCTAAATGTTCTTTCGGATATTCGTTTGAATAAGCATCTTCCCATTGTTGTATTTTAATCTGTTGAAAAAGATTGTTCAAATTCATCATTAAATTATAACTTAACAGTTTATTGAATTCCTCTTCCCACTTCTGCCTCTGCTCCGGCAAAGATTCGCATCCTGCCCAAATAGCAAAAGGAATTCCCGATCTTAAAATGACTTTAAACAGTTCTTTATGAGCATTTTTTGATCGAGACAAACTCATTACTTTTAGTCCTAACTTTTTTTCTTGTTCTAACTTTAGTTTCATTTTTTTGCCATCATTATTTGTGTAAATATTAATACAATCTAAATGTTCAAATTTTTGTACAATTTCCTTTTCAGTCCGTTGAACTGTAAAAAAATCTTTCCAATCTTTCCATTTTTTCTTAAGTTCATTCTTCAGTTGAGGATCATAAAACCGATCATAAGAACGAACAACCATAATATATTTACTACTCAGCACAACTTGATCGCCAAATGTATCATCTTTGATTTTCCAACGATAAACCTGTTCACCCAAGTATTCCCAAGGCAAAAATAACTCGATAACTAAATCGTATAAATTATCATCACTATTAAGATGGGAACAACTTAGACGAATAAATTTATCCAATTTCTGGGGAGCTTCATTCAATGTACATTCCACACCTTTTTGTTCTTTATTATCATCTAAATCTAAAGGAATCAGGTCTTTTGGGCTGGTTTCATCTGGAAGCAGCCAAGCGTTCATCAAAAATTGATTATTCTTAGATGGGTGGTTTTCCAAAGTAACCATCAAATAAGATTGAGTGACTTGATTTGATAAATTAGATGGTTTTGACTCTGATAAGGAAGGTAATTTTATCTTCAAATTCTCGGCTTCGGTTTGAAGCCAACTTTCTAATTCTTGACGAATTGATAGTTCAATGCGATCATCTAGAGATAACTGTCTGACAAACTCTATAATTCGAGGAAGATTCTGATCTTGATGGGGAGGAGTATCCAGCAAAATATTCATAAGCTTACTTTGCTCTCCTTCTTGATAACCATGAATTTCCAGATGGTGATCAATAGCTTCTCGTAGAACATTTGTCGCCGTTGATCTTAATATTTTTATCTTGACTTTTTTAAGCAGTTCAATCAATTGATCTTCGGAAGTTCCAGACAAAAGTTTGGGAGTGGAGGAAATAGATAAAGCATTGGTTATACTACTGTTGGAATTGACATATAAACAAGCAATATATTTAGAAGGGGTTGGATGAATTTCAGAAGGATTGGCTTGATTGGCCCTTCCCCTTCCCATATCTATATATTCATCAATCAATCCAAACTGACTTGAATGCTTGCCTCGAATTGCATTAATACCATGTTTATAAGCATATTCTATAGGGCTACCTTCACCTAAGCTTGTATAGAAACTGCGGCTAAATGTGATAGCAACATCATCTGGGATAAACCCGCACATTCCCACAGCATAATTGACATATTGACTGAGGGCTTTTGCTTGAATATAAGAATGACAAGCATTGAGCAAGACACACTCCAAAGTTTGATTTTGCTCAACCAAAATTTTGACTAAGTTAACTAAAACTTCTGTTTGAAGTAAAAACGGATCTTCCCGTTCATCGAGTAAACATAATCCCTGTTCTCCGCTTCCATGTCCACAAAAGTGAAGGATGTGGGGATTTTCACGCAGTAAGTATTTTTGTAAATCCTCATAAGTGGTTGCCAGTCGCTCTTTAAAGTCAAAATTATCAGGCTTTTTGGCACTCCCTAAAACTTCCCTAATCGTTTTTATTTCTGAATTCAACTTCAAATTTTGAGTGCTTTGAGGATTTGCCTCAAAAAGTAAAATCCTTTTCTTCATTTCCTATTTAATGCCAAATCGAAGTTTACTCATTATCTTAATCCCGTTTACATTTGATAGTCAACTAGCTTGAACCGATTTAAAGATTATACTCCTCAGTCATTTCACTGTCAATGTTTTTTCATATTTAACCCGGAAAAATTTACTGATTGATAAGCTTTTAAAAAGCAAATAAATTCAACAATTATAACAAAAAAAATATCTAAAATTAGTCTCTTTGTTGAAAGAATATAAATGATTTTTACACCGCAGTTTCGGCTGAACCTCCTCCAAAAAATAATTCACCTTATTCTGACTTAACTGACTGTCAACATTCAACCAACCGTTATCCCAAACAACATCCAGAACTTTTAGATAAGTTTGCCAAACATTCTTTTGTTTAAAGGTTTCATAGTGTTCTTCTGTCGCCTTATCAATGAATTCTAAATCTTCATCAGAATAGCGAGGAGTTGGATTACCTTTTCTACTGAACGTCATCCCGGCGTTTTCCAACCTGCAACTAAACCGCCTGCATAGCAACTCGCTTCTAACAAAGTCGCATCATAACCTTGTTTTGCAAGGTGATACGTTGCGCCTAAACCCGCCCAACCCGCACCGACAATGACACGGCAGTTGCTCTACGCAGGCGTGACCCCAAGACCGCACTGCCTCAACTTTTGGAGATTGTATTTCAGACATATTTGGTTAAATTTTAGAGGTCAGATTTGATGATGTTAAACAAGCGTTTGAGGATGAATAAACTGATATCCTGCTTCTTGAATCTTTTGACTAGAAACCCGCACATTATAAGGTCGATTATTTGGAAGAGAGACATCCCAAGTGACGTTCTGAAGGTCGTATTTTTCACACATTAAATCGATTAATTCTCGTCGAGTGAGACTAGAATTATCAACTAAATTGTAAATCCCTTCTAACTGATGTTGACGGCTAAACTCTATCGCCCCGACAATATCATCTAAATGTACCCAAGCCGTGGGATAACGACCATTTCCCGGTTGAGTTGTCCCGAATATTCGACTAAATATTTTGACAATTTCTCGACCTGGCCCATATATTCCCCCCAGTCGCAAAATACAAACTTTCAGATTTTCGGAGGCTAAATCTAATAATAGTTGTTCGGTTTTATAGATAATCTGTTGATTTTTATCAGCCGGAAAAACGGGTGAACTTTCATCAACTGTTACTCCATTTTGATCGCCGTATAACCCAAAACTTCCCGTATAAATTAAATGCCTAACTTCAGGAACTTGAGGTAAAACTGTTGCTAACGTTTGGGCGGTTTTCTGATAAGCGAGTTGATAGGCTTGCGGATCTCTGCCTTTTGATGCTACACTTAATAAAACAGTATTTTGACCCTGCAAAACTGACTTTAACGCCTCTGGATCATTCCCATTAACAACCACCACTCGGTTAGCGATCTTTTCTAAACTTTCCACCCGTTGCGGAGTCGTGGTTGTCGCCGTAACCGTTAACTCAAGGGTTTGACTCCAATAACGAGAAACTGCACTCCCGACATAGCCACAGCCAATAATTGCAATATTCATGGATAATGATTGTTTGATAAAAACCTTTATTTATGATAGCAAGCTTAAGTCTTTTTTTCAGAATCTACTTTTTGAAGTCTCTGACTTAGGACAACATTCCCAACTGTTTCAACCCGAGAAACAAAGCCGCCACTGTTCCCGCCACACAAATTTTACCTTGGCTAATATATTCTATCACTTGCTCAACGGGAACTAAAATGACTTCTATTTCTTCAGTAATATCTAACTGACGTTCTTGTAACCGTTGAACATTAGATGCTAAAAATAAATGAACTGAATTTGTATCTTTCACCGGATTATCGTATAATGTTGCTAACTTGATCATCGATTCGGCAACATAACCCGTTTCTTCAGTCAGTTCACGAGTTGCAGCGAATTCTGGACTTTCTTCAGTCGGGGAAAAACTGCCAGCCGGTAACTCTAATAAAACCTCACCAACGCCATGTCGATATTGACAAACAAAAACGATTTCATTTTGCGGTGTTATCGGTAAAACCAAAGCAATATCCGGGCGAACATTCACAAAAAAATCATCAATAATTGTTCCATTCGGTAACTCAACTTTATCCAGTCTCACCCGACACCATTGATGATTAATGATAAATTGAGAATCTAATTGTTTCCACTTGGCGATTTTTTTCATAGTCAAAATTTTAGAGATAGTAGTCATGTGTCTGGGGGTAATTCTTCCCGGATATTAAAGATAAACTGCTTGAATAATCTCTTGACAGCCTTCGTTTCACTTCAAGCGACACAAAAGAAGTCGGAAGTTGGGAGTTCACAAAGAAAAGAGTTCACAAGGAAAGGAGTTACTGATGAACACTGTAAAAACTGGTCACTGGTCACTGTTCACTGTTCACTGTTTATTGCTTGCATTTTGACCTTAACCATGATAAGAAATGCTCAGAATGACTTATCTAAAACCGCTCAAACTTTAACCGTTACACAGGAACCATGCAAAGCCCAAAACGAAGACAGAAATTTCAGCAAATACAGTCATTGATCGCCTCTGTTGTACCTGTGTTGTATGGTAGCCTGTTAATGAGAACATCCGGGGCGATCGCAATAGCAGCAATTGCCAGTTCAACCCTGAGTTTACCGGGTTACGCAGCCATTTTAGAAGACTGGAAAATCGACCCCAGTACAGGTATAGTAGAAGTATTGCTTCCCGCAGGCGTCAGGCCTCGTTTATCAGTCGCTACCGAACCTGCGCGTTTAGTCGTCGATTTACCCGATACAGAAATCGGCATAAACATCACGGAACGGTTTGAGTCGGGAGTCATCAGTCAAGTGAGTTTTACCCAGTCTGAACCCAAAGTTACCCGAATTACCATTGATTTTGTTCCGGGTGTCGTTTTAGATGAACGAGAAGTCGATTTTAGGCCTGTTGGTATCGAAAACCTTTGGGTGTTGCGTCCAACCATTATAGACCGTCCTGCCCCTGCACCAACATTTTCGACTGCCCAAACTCCAGAAGCCCCGCAAACCGTTGATCAAGTTGATCAAACAACATCCGACTCAGCAGCAGATTTAGAAACTTCTCAACCAGAAACGACAGAAGCAGAAGTCACCCCTCCAACCCCCACACCGCAAACACCGGGCTTTCCTTCGCCCGAGAGGGTTGATCAAACCGTTATCCCTAACCCTCAACCTTCGCCCTCTCCGAATTTGGAGACAACGCCACCTCCCCCACCTGAAACTGTTGCTACAGAACCAACGCCTCAACCGCCAACCCAAGATGGTACAATTCCCTTTGGTCAACCGTTACCGAGAACGTCTCAACCTCAAAGCACTGTTTCTTCGAGAACCATTGATCAACGTCCTCCCAATGTGCTGCTTCCGGCGGGGACTCAACTGACGCTGCGTTATCCTAATCCTAATGAAGTGCGTTTGAAAAATAAACCGGAACGACAGGATGTTTTATTGCTACAAGGCGGAATTACTGACAAACAAGGAAACTATATCATTCCGCCCGATACGCCGATTGTAGGATACTTTGAAACCAGTTCCAGAGGCAGTCGCTTTCAAGTGGAAGCCATTAATTTAGAAGGGCGTAGCATTCCCCTAAAAGCCGAATCCGGTTGGATTTCGGGAACATTGGATGCGGAACCCAAAAATATTCTTCGTGATACAGGAATTGGCGGGTTAGGGCTATTTCTGCTAACAGGGTTTACAGGTGTGGGTTTATTGGTGGGGGCGATTGGGGGTGCAGCAGTTGGTTTTGCCACCTCTCCCCAACCTACAACATTACAACCCGATCAAGTGATCGAAGTGCGCCTGGTAGAAGATTTGCGTCAATCGCAATTTGTGTTTATTTCCGAAGACTAGAAGCGCTCAGATTCAGATCTTGGGCGGGCGGGGATGACTCCGGGTTGATTTAAAAATAGGTTTTCCGCACTATTGTTCTGATAAATACAACTCACTTCGGGGGTACCGGTATCCAAATCACCCGTAAACCCAAAGGTGTTCATCCTCTGTTTACAGTCTCGTTCTTGTTCGGAAGTAATCAGATCTCGCTGTCGGAGAATCGTCCAGTTACTGGTTCGCATCACACAACCGGGTTGCATTCGGGGTCGGGATACAAACACACTAAACGGGTTCAGCGTCACGAAAACCCGCATATCTGTGACCATCGCACTCGCCCCGAATTTAATACAGGTTTCGGTACTGGGGGCGCTACGGTCAATAAATTGGCTAGAAGCCACGTTTTCCGGGCTAAAAGTCGCTGTCGAACTAATCGCAATTCCAATCCCAATTCCCAAAATTAATGCACCAGCAATGACGGCTAAAGCCGTATAGTTAAAAGTTGAGCGAGGAGAAGTCGTTGTTGGGCGGGTTTTACGTTTCATATCAGCTATCAGTCAGGAAAAAACTATATTGAACAACAGTTACAGAGTCTTATACTTCAAGATTAACGGTCGATTTACTCTATTACCGTCATTTTAACAATTCACCCGCCTAAGTGACCAGTGACCAGTGACCTGTTACCAGTGACCTGTTACCTGTTACCAGTGACCTGTTACCTGTTACCAGTGACCTGTTACCTGTTACCAGTGACCTGTTACCAGTGAACAGTGACCAGTGAACAGTGACCAGTGAACAGTGACCTGTTACCTGTTACCAGTGATAACTGTAAAAACTGGTAACTGTAAACTGTAAACTGTAAACTGTAAAACCCTTGCCGGGATTGCCAGGATTTATTACACTATGTAAAGTGAAAAACTCATTTTAAACTTAGGAACCCCATATAAGGAGATAGAGCCGTGTCTGTCGAAACAGTTGAGAAGCTTTCCACAGTCCGTAAGCTCGCACCACGTTATCGCGTCTTGCTGCATAATGACGACTTTAACGGGATGGAGTATGTGGTGCAAGTCTTGCTTCAGACTATACCAAGTTTAACTCAGCCTCAAGCCGTCAGTATTATGATGGAAGCCCATACGAATGGTCTGGCTTTAGTGATTACTTGCGCCCAAGAACACGCCGAGTTCTACTGTGAAACGCTGAAAAATAATGGCTTGATTAGTACCATCGAGCCAGATGAATAATGAATAAATCTCATCTTTGACACCCGGATTTGTTTTCATCTCCCGAAAATGTTTCCGGGTGATTTAATTTATAGGTGCTTTTTTATCATCCTTTGAAGTTAAATCTTAGTCCGATTTCTAGCTTTTCCGCCCCCCTCAGACTGACGCTGTTTATTCTGATGTTGTTGGGGTTGTGGCTACCGTTGGCGGTTCCGATTTATTTACTCGGAGATGATCCTAATACGGTTAGTATTATTACTCTGCTCTTACTGTATCTAGAATTTATTGTATTGGTGCGTTTCTGGGGAAAATGGATTGATCATCAACCGAAACTTCTCCAACACTACGGTTTACGTCTCACTTCTCAAAATGCTTGGTTGTTCATTCTTGGGTTGAGTTGGGGTTGTTTGAGTTTATTGAGTTTATTCGCCTTTGAAGCTCAACTCGGTTGGTTAACGTGGTATCCTAATTCTCAACAGTTTCCTCGAGTTATTTTAGAAGGGCTTCTCGTGGCTTTTGGGATCGGATTTGCTGAGGAATTGTTCTTTCGAGGTTGGCTACTGGATGAACTCCTCCGAGATTATTCGTTTTCGATCTCAGCTTGGGTTTGTAGCGGAATTTATGCGATCGCTCATTTTATTAAACCTGTTGCTGAAATTCTCCGCACTTGGCTGCAATTTCCGGGTTTAATCTTACTCGGGTTGATCTTCGTTTGGGCGAAATTTGTGATCAGTTCCCCATCGGAAAAAATACCTGTTCCTCGAGGAAATCTCGGTTTACCGATTGGGCTTCATGGCGGATTGGTTTGGGGATATTATATCATAAGTGTAGGTGGAAAAGTTCAGTATTCGGGACGAGTTCCAGATTGGGTTGTGGGGATTGATCAAAATCCGTTAGCCGGTTTAACGGGATTGATTTTTTTAAGTGCGATCGCCATTTTGATCAGAAAATTATCCCGATTTCGGAACTGAACCGATTAATTTTGATTCCGGTTGTAGGGTGGGTGATACCCTGTGCGGTTGATTAATTCTGTGATGGGGTTAGGGCGGGTTTAGTTGACTCTGTTACGAGTATTATAGATATTATAGAACCCGCCCCTACACAATTAGGATTGATTAATCGGACATGATATCACCACCCAAAAGTTATAAAAATTGACTGTTTACACACCTGTTAGACAAACCTCTATTATTGATTGAAGCTTATGAAATACCCAAGCTTTGCGATCATCTTTTTATTAGCCTCTCTCGGCTATATCAACCCCGTTAAAGCTGAACCTCAGCCTTTTATTCCCTCTCAAACTGTTATTTCTGCAAGCCCCACAAAAGCCGAAATTCTTGATGCTTGTGTTCGCAACCAAGCAGAAACATTACCCAATCCTTATAGCGATGTTGAACCTACTCATTGGGCTTACAAAGCAGTTTTGAGTCTGTATTATTGTGGTGCTTTTCGTCAAGCTACACCCCCCAATTTAACAGTGACCAGTGACCAGCTTTTACAGTTATCAGTTATCAGTTATCAGTGACCAGTTTTTACAGTTATCAGTTATTAGTTATTAGTTATCAGTTATCACTGTTGACTGGTCACTGGTTACTGGTCACTGGTCACTGTAAAAGCTGATCACTGTATAACTACCAAGTCGGATCTACACTAATATTAATCGTAATTTTATCGCGTCCAGGAGGAACAGCACTAATACAAGCACAAATAACATCATCACCGTCTATTTCCACCTCACAAGCATGACAGGAACCCATCAAACATCCTGTAGGAATAGAAACACCAGCCCGACTGGCTACTTCTAATATAGGTTCTCCGGGTTGGGCGGAAACCGTGACATCATCGGGTAAAAAATGAACTTCTAATGATTGAGATGGAGTCATTTTTTTCGTTAAAACTCAAAACATTTATCAAAAAAACTTTAAATTAAAAACGTTAAACCCGAGCTACTTTATCCCCTTTCTATTATATAGCAATCAGCAGGGATCGTGTTTGCAACTTCTTGGTGTTCTTTGTGTCGAGCGTGGTTAAATTCAGCTTGCTGCTTATAAATATACCAGCGCTCACTGCTAGAGAACGAATCTAATTCAAGTAAAAATCCGACTCAAATCTAAATATTCTTCAACCACATCCGCCAAAACATCTAACATCATTTCTCGTTGTTCTCGATAGTTCGGAATTCCAGTGGCTAACGTTCCTAAACCTCGTTGAATTCGCAAATGATTCAACCAAGAGCGTCGCCAGGGACTATTATCAAAAGCACCATGAAGATAATGTCCCCAAACCGAATATTGTTTATTTGTCACCCCCAAATTGCGATCATTAAATAAAGGCAGTGCATTTTCCGCATCGATAATTTGAGTGCGACCTTGATGAATTTCATATCCTTCAACGGGTAAACCCACTTGCGGATATTCAGAGGCAACAACCCGCTTAGAAGACACCTTATTACGGTCAATAACCGTTTTTACAGGTAACAATCCAAAACCGGGAAATTCACCCCGTTTCCCTTCAAGTCCTTGGGGGTCCATCACACTTTCACCTAACATCTGATATCCCCCACAAATGCCCATCACCTGACCGCCCGCCGCGACATATTTTTGTAGGGCTTCTGCCATTCCTGTCTCTTGAAGAACCAACATATCCGCAATGGTGGTTTTAGAACCCGGAATAATCACCGCATCGGGATGACCTAACGCTTCTTTCGGGCTAATATATTCTAAATTAACAGTGGTTTCGGCATCAAGCGGATCAAAATCGGTAAAATTAGAAATGTGAGGGAGACGAATGACTGCTATCGTAATTTCGCCTTGAGAACTGTTGCTTCGACGACGATCTAATAAACTCAAAGAATCTTCTGCGGGAAACGCCAAATCAACCCAAGGAATCACCCCAACAACAGGAATTCCAGTATATTCTTCTAACCATGTAATCCCCGATTCTAAGAGCGATCGCTGACCGCGAAACTTATTAATAATAATCCCCTTGACTAATTCTCGTTCTTGAGGTTCGAGAAGCTGCAACGTTCCGACAACATGAGCAAAAGCACCACCGCGATCAATATCAACAACCAGCAACGTTTTAGCCTGGAGATACTCAGCCACCCGCATATTCGTTAAGTCTCGGTGTTTGAGGTTAATTTCCGCCGGACTTCCCGCCCCTTCACAGACAATCATTTCATATTCAGAGGCGAGGTGATCGAGGCATTTGGTAATCGTTTCCCAGCCAATATCAAAATATTGTTCATAATATTCTGCGGCGTGAACAACACCCACAGGTTTACCTTTGAGAATGACTTGAGAGGTCATATCGCCTTGAGGTTTGAGCAAAATGGGATTCATCGCCACAGAAGGAGAGATTCCCGCCGCCCAAGCTTGTACAACCTGAGCATAACCCATCTCGGCTCCTGCCGGGGTGACATAGGAGTTTAACGCCATATTTTGACCCTTAAACGGTGTCACCTTCACTCCTCGACGATACAACAGACGACACAGAGCAGTCGTGATCATCGATTTACCTGCGTGGGAAGTCGTTCCCACAACCATAATTGCTTTCATTGTTTAGAAGTTAAAAAATAGAAAATCAAGCCGACAAGGAAAATCGGAAGCGGCGATGCAGGAAATTTAAACAGCGATCGCGCCAAGTTGGAGCGCTGAGTCCTTGGGGTTGATGTTCTGCGTTTTCTACCAGTTGACGACCGAGGGGTGTGAGTCGGAAACTATCGGTGATTCCTTGTCCGTCTACTTCACGTCGTAGTATACCGACTTGAATCAGCCACATCAAATGATTTTCAACACTCAGTTCGGAGAGGCGTTTGCGAGTGTAGCCTTGTTCAACGCCCCGCGATCCGGCGATCGCATTGAGTTCAACACTTTCATAGCGCATCAAACTCATTAGTTTTAGTTGAAAGGGAGAACAACGGATAGCCCGTTCAGCCCGTTTAAAGGTGCCAGATGAATATTGAATAGATTTTGGGGTAGGAGACTCAACAGAGGTCATGGAATCTAGTTCAGGTGAGAGTTTAAAAGGTCTAAATGTTTTCTGTTGCGGAAAAACCCGGCTGAATTTCTAAACCGGGCTTTTCTTTTATTCCATATTAGGTGGGATTTGACGACAGTGCCAGAGTTAGCGGAAAAACTGATGTCTGTGGAGGATGGTTTCGCCATGATCGGGTATCCAAGCAATCCACTGGTTTTCAGCACTCTGACACAACAGAAGGGCTTCGTCGTGACTGTAGGGGTTGGGCAGTTCTCGCAGATCAACCCATGTTCCGGGTTCATATTCGCTCGAGAATGCGGTTTGTGATGCCATCCAGTCGGAGACTGAAGTCGGTGTGATTTGGGGGTGTAAGTCAAGTGACATCGTGTTTTCCTCGTCTAGTCTGTTCTCAGAGACCTTGCTCTCACCACAAGTTTTCTCTAAAAATCTGACCAAAATTTTATTTTCTGTATTTATTGTTACAGAATTCTGACTTTATCTCAAGTAATCGTTGCACAACTTCATCAGTCAGGTCTGTAGGGGCGGGTTCTCAATAGATTGATCGTGTCCCACAGAAAATTGATATATAGCGGTGTGCGAGCCTGTTAGGTACCAGGCCAAAAACCCGGTTTCTTCGAGAAACCGGGTTTTTTTAGTCTCTACTGTACTTCATTCAACTGAAAATTGATATAAACCCGCCCATTTTCCCCCTAAAACTTGATTTGTGGGGAGGTGGTGAGTCCACCCCTGTGCGCGGGGAACCCGCGTTGAGGGGAGTGGCTATCCCGTTGGGGGAGGCGCGGGAGGTGGGGAGATGGGGGGAATTTTTATTAACAGAAAGCTATTTTTCATGTTGAAAAAAGTCCTCTCCCCACCACCCCATCACCCCATCCCCCCATCCCCCCCGGCAATTTTTAACTGAGAATGAAACAGCCCTGCCCTACAACACGGGTTCGGAGGTGGCTGGTTAAAAGGTACCCAATCCCTTGACATACTCCCCATTTCTAAAGAAAGGGGATTCTCCAAGCCTCACGGCTTTGGATTACTGATTCATTGACAACCCTTACAGCAAGCTAGTTTCCTAACCTACTCTTTGAGGGGTTCGTCTCCCCAGTCGTTCATCCCATTTCAGAGATAGTTTCGGTATGCCCTACCGTACTTGAGAAAAAAATGCTTTGTTCTCTGTACTTGGTGCTTTAAGGTTTTATATGGCCAAAGCATTTCTTGCAAGAACCCCATACCTTAAGTTTTCAAGGTTAATTGCATCGATTAGATGCTGGGTTTTTCAACTGGTTGAATACCCTGCCAGTTGAGTTATTATAGCATTAGAAAGAGCCTTATATCCCCATACCTGAAGGTAGGGGCGTGTGCGGCAATTTTTGGTAAAATAACGTTGTGAAGAAAATCTAAAAAATTCCTTTTGGGGAGGATTACTCAGCAATGGCTTTATGTGTAGGAACAGATGCCCCTGAATTTACCGCCAAAGACAGCGACGGAAACACTGTTTCTCTGGCTGACTTCCAGGGTAAGATAGTCGTTTTGTACTTCTACCCCAAAGATGACACCCCCGGTTGTACGAAACAAGCCCAAAGCTTCCGTGACAACTTCGCTGACTATCAAAGCAAAGATATGGTTGTTTTGGGTGTCAGTATGGATGATGAAGCATCCCACAAGGCGTTTGCAGAAAAGTATGGTTTACCCTTTACTTTGTTAGCCGATCCCGATGGCACCATTACCAAAGCCTATGATGTGGACGGTGGAGGCTATGCCAAACGTGTCACCTATATTATCAACGCTGAAGGGAGGATCAATTATGTTGATGATAAGGTAAACACCCAGTCTCATGCTCAAGATATTCTCGCCCGACTGGGTTAACAAATCGATCATTTGATCCAGTCTCAGGAAAAATTCATCCTTATTAACGATGTAGCCGTCCGTAGATAGTTCTAGGGGCGGCTTTATCGGTGCAGTTATCAGCGATGCTAACCCATGTTTGAATAAATTAACCTCAAACGAGTCGCCCTGTTCATCCGTCCCGAAGGCTTAACTGTGCCGCAGAACGACCTACGACAACTCCTAGAACTATGCTGAATTATCTTGGCCCTATAGAGGTCTTAGTTAACCAACCTATTGCTTTAATCGGAAGCTTTGACTCTGAAAAAATTCAGACGGTTTCCGTTGTTGCTGAAGACAAATATCCCCTCACAGTTAACCTCAATTCTAAATCTGGAATTTGGCACGTTAGTTTAGAGAAAGGATTCAATACCACAGGGGAACGTTGGCTACGCTTAAAAGGGTTTAATTCCCAAAATCAATCGGTTGCTGACCAAATTATTCGTTTAACGGTTTCTCAAGAAGGAAATCTTGGATCAGATCTGAATTTAATCACTCGATATACGACCCCATTTAAACAACAGGCGATTTCTTCGGCTCGTTTGACTCCCGAACAACAACACAATCTTAATGTTGGTGAAGTTCTCCCGCTCAACTCCTACAAATTAGTCAACAATCACCTGGAAGTTGAACTTAAAAATCCTTTAGGAACTGTGGGAAAATTAGGCTATTTCTATGAAGAACACGTCCTTTTAATTAAAAGCGGACAAATTCTCTGGTTTAATCGCGAAATTTTACCGCCTACTCCATCGGGAACTCAACTTTTGTGGATTACTCAAACAACTCCTCTGAAAACTAAACCGGAAGATTCGGCACAGTTGGGGATGAATCAAAGTGTTGAATTAACACCTGGAAATGCCTATACAATTCTCGGTTATGCCTGTGTGGCTGATCATTTTCGGGTTACACTCGATCGCGATATTCCAGGTTTTGGTAAATATGGTTATATCTATCGTTATCACGCCGAACTTTGGGAACAAGATAAAGCCATTACCTACAATACAAACGCTCTCAACCTGACAATTATTAATACCACTGCGTTGAAAAAACAACCTCTTGATGCGGCTTTTCTCCCTGAAACTGAAAAAGTGACGCTTCCGGCGGGAATGGTTTATGGCGTACAAAGTTACACGACGGAAGAGGGTCATTTAAAAGTCGCTTTTACGGAAAATTTACCGGGTTTTGGCAATACGGGTTATGTTTATCCCGATTTTGTACAACTCAGTCGAGGGGATCAACCTTTTGTCTCCTCTGTACCTGTAAAATATGAGGGGCCGTTTGAAGTTTTGGTTGATCAACTTACAACACTTAAGGGAACTTTTGATTCCAGTGTTGTGGCGGCGATTTCTTTAATGGCTGAAGATCGTTATAGTTTTGATGTTGTTCTCAATGAGGCTGCGAAAACTTGGGAAGTGAGGTTAGCCAAGGGATTTAGTGAGGCGGGTTATCGATGGTTGAGACTAAAAGCAACGAATAAAAAAGGGGAGTTGGTTGCTTCTCAAGTGATCAATTTAACGGTTAGTAACAACCCCTTGACGGTGGGAGAAGGGTTAATATTAACGATTACCAATGATACGCTGTTTAAGGTCGCACCGTTTGATTCTGCGTCTCTCAATGCAAGTCAAAAAGTGGCGGTAAAAGCGGGTCAGAAGTTTAATGTCTTGAAGTATGGCTGGGTTGATGGTCATCTGAAAGTGTTGTTAAATAACGCGATTTCGCCGATAGGAATGTTTGGCTATTTTTTCCAAGGTCATGTTCAACTCAGCAAAGGGTCTGAAGTGCTGCGGTTTGAGATTGACAATGTACCGGATACGGATATTAATGCCCAATTATTGGTGATTAAAACCACGAATATTAAAGCAAAACCTGTTGATTCTTCTGAGTTAACACCGGATCAATTTGCGCCGTTGCTACTCGGTCAAACTTATCCAATTAAGGGTTATGCTTGCACTCAGGGTCATTTTCGCGTCACATTGGCTCAATCTGTTGAGGGATTTGGTAATGTTGGATTTATCTATTGGCAACACGTTCGTTTGCTACGAGATGGTCAAGAAATTGCTTTTGATCCTGATGCCTTGACGATGACAATTGGACAAACAACGGTCTTGAAAAAACGTCCGGTTGATGCGAGTCGGTTGGAGGCTTCTGAGAAGACAACATTACCTACAGGTCGAGTTTATGGAGTGAGAAGTTATGCGATCGCAGAGAATCATATTAGAGTCGCATTAACGGAAGAATTAAGCAATTTTGGCAATACGGGTTATGTGTTCCCAGATTATGTAAAATTTCAGCGTGGGGGAAAAACGTTTAATCCTTTACCGGATCAAGTTGAATTGAATGTTCCCTATTTTTCACAACGAGATAATCCTCGGTATTCTTGGTCTACTTGTAATGTGACTTCGATCGCGATGGTGTTGTATTATTATGGTTTGCGATCGCAATCTGGGCGTCAGTTAGAGGATGAATTGTTGCAATGGTGTTTTAATTATGCGGGGGTTGGATCGCAAACGGAACATAATGTTTTAACGGCTTTAATTCGGGCTTATGGCTATAAAAGTAGTTTTAGTACGACTCGTCGTTGGTCTGAGATTAAAGAGGAATTAATTAATCGTCGTCCTGTGGTTATTGGGGCAGATTTAACGCCATCGGGTCATGTTTTAACGATTATTGGTTACAACAAAAAAGGCTATATTGTTAATGATCCTTGGGGTGATGCTTACACGGGTTATTACAATACAGAAGGGCGATGCCTGTTGTATTCCTATGGCTATTTTAACCAAGTGGCGGGGCCGGATGGGAATGTTTGGGCGCATTTTATTGAACCTTAAGAGGTACACCGATTGGGTAGAAACCCGGTTTCTGCTAGAAACCGGGTTTCTGGTTTGTACCTGATACAATAAATCGCTGATCTCAGGTTAATATAAAATACTCGAATATTTGCTACCAATGCTTCTAGGTTCTCAGTCTCCCCAAGCAAGCTATCCCCCCTCGCCCCCTTTTATCCCCCCTCGCCCCCCTTTGAAAGGGAGGAATTAGTTGGGGGAAATAATTTCAGGGAATAAGGGGGCTGGGGTCACG